>CACZPI010000043.1 GCA_902783005.1 uncultured Ruminococcus sp.
AGTCCTGTCCTATCTGCCGGCAGGCGAATACACTTTGACCGAAGACACCGCACCGCTTGGCTACACGACCGACACGGCAATTGACTTTACGGTCAGCACAGACGGCAGCATTACCGTCAACACCGCAGGCAAGACCGATCTGGTACTGACCGATGAGGTCATCACCGCAGCGATCAGCAAGGCTGAGCTGACAGACGGTCGGAGCAAGGAGCTCAAGGGCGCGAAGCTGACACTGACCAACACCGACGGCACATCGCTTGCAGATGTGACCGTGACCGGCGGCGGTACGGATGTTGAGAAGAATGCCAACAGCATCACCTTTATCTCCGGCGAAACTGACACCGTTCTGACGATGCTTCCGGCAGGCAATTATGAACTGACCGAGATCGCAACGCCGGATGATGCCAAGTTCAACAAGGCTGAGAACATCACATTTACCATTGGCAAGGACGGCAAGGTGACAAATGCACAGAATGCATATGCATCGGCAAATAACCGGGTCGTTATGCTGGATACGCACAAGGATGTCATCTCCATCAATAAGAAGGCGATCGACGGCAGCACGGAAGTTGACCTCAGCGCAGACAATAAGGCGACCTTCACGCTGACAGGCGAGAACCTGACAAAGTCGGATGTCTATGTCAACGGCAGGAAGATGACCGTAATGGACGGCGCGATCACATTCGAGGAAAATCATGCCGAGATTACCGGCCTGACCGACGGCACCTATACGCTCGAAGAGATCACGGCACCGGACGGCTTCACCGTTGCATCGAGCTTCACCTTCACGGTTACCGGCAATCATCTGACAGCCGGCGAGAAAAATTCCACCGGCGACATGTATGTCGATGAAAACGGCAGCCTCGTTGTGACCGACAGCATTTCCACGATCGAGGTCAGCAAGGAAGCCTTTGGCAGCGAGACGATCGCAAGCGGCAACACCGCGGCATTCACGCTGACTGCACTGACCAATACCCTGACGCTTGAGGGCGTTTCCGTCAACGGCGGCAATGCACTTGGCGCTGACACGAAGTTTGTTGATTTTAACGGCAATTCCGCAAAGATCAAGGGTCTGAAGGACGGCATCTATACACTCAGAGAAGTCACTGCTCCTGACGGATATACCGCTGTTTCCTCCGTATTCACCTTTGAGGTGAAGAATGGTGTGATCGACACGGCAACTGTCAAGGCAACGACCGACGGCGATATGGCATTCATGGATGCCTCTGCCGATAAGCTGATCGTCAAGGATACCAGATCCACTGTATCTGTCAGCAAGCAGGCACTGAGCGGCGTACTGGCTGACGATGCACACTTCGTCCTGAAGTCCGACAAGGATCTGACAGGTGTTGTTGTCCTGAAGAAGGGCAGCGAATCCGTCACGATCACAGGCACGGACGGCAATCCGGTTTACGAGTATGCATTCGAGGGTAATGATGTGACCTTTGAAGGCCTGAAGAACGGCGATTACACGCTCGAGGAGACCGTTGCACCGACCGGATTCGAGTGCGTGGAATCTGCATTCAGCTTCGCGATCGAAAACGGCGAGCTCAAGCCCGGCGAAAAGGTAACGACCGGCGAATCCTATATGGATGCCGAGAATGGAACCATCGTTGTCATGGATGCCCCTGAGAAGCAGGAATCCGTAACCACCTCGGACACCACTTCCACCACATCTGATACAAGCACGACCACAGTTACCTCCGCTTCCACAAGCGCTACCACCGGCACAAGCGCGACCACCGGAACCTCCGCTTCCACAAGCGAGACCACCGGCACCTCCGCTTCCACAAGCATGACCACCGGCACCTCCGCTTCCACAAGCGTGACCACCGGCACCTCCGCTTCCACAAGCGCGACCACCGGAACCTCCGCTTCCACAAGCGCGACCACCGGCACCTCCGCTTCCACAAGCGCGACCACCGGCACCTCCGCTTCCACAAGCAGGACCACCGGCACCTCTGCTTCTACAAGCAGGACCACCGGAACCTCCGCTTCCACAAGCAGAACCACTTCTGACACATCTACAAGCAAGACGACCTCTACCACATCCACAAGCTCGTCTACTTCGCTCACCTATACCACATCCATAAGCCTGACTACTTCGTTCACCTATACCACTTCGACCACGCTCACAAGCGAGACCATTACCACCACAACGACTTCCACCACCAGACCGACCACTTCGACTACCACCACAACGACTTCCACCACCAGACCGACCACTTCGACTACCACCACAACGACTTCCACCACCAGGCCGACCACTTCGACTACCACCACAACGACCTCCACCACCAGGCCGACCACTTCGACTACCACCACAACGACTTCCACCACCAGACCGACCACTTCGACTACCACCACAACGACTTCCACCACCAGACCGACCACTTCGACTTCCGCCACAACGACTACAACCACCACTTCTGACACCACAACGACAACCACTGCCACCACTACATCCGGAACAACAACCAGCCAGGAAACGACCACTTCGACAACGACCACAACCACCACAACGCTCCCGGCAACGACGAGCAGCACTACCACATCCACCACCACTACAAGCACTACCACTACCACTGAGGTAACACAGATCCCGGCAACGGAGACCACCTCGACCGATACGACACAGGATGTTGCAACCACATCTGAGGATGAAGGTTCTCTGATCGGCGGCGGTACCGGCACGAATACGACAGACTCCACAGATGATGCACAGTCTACGTCGGAAACCACGACCGAGACTTCCACGGAGTCCACGACCGAGACTTCCACGGAGTCCACGACCGAGACTTCCACGGAGTCCACGACCGAAACTTCCACGGAGTCCACGACTGAGACTTCCACGGAGTCCACGACCGAAACTTCCACGGAGTCCACGACCGAGACTTCCACGGAGTCCACGACGGAGACTTCCACGGAATCCACGACTGAGACTTCCACAGAATCCACAACATCCACAACCGGTACAACTGGCACCACTGGTTCGACCACAACGACAACCACCACAACCACCGCACGCCCGGCCACCACAGCCTCCGGCACCAGCGCTTCTCCGAAGACGGCTGATGCGGCTGCAGCGGTACCGATCGTCCTGATGCTGACATCGCTGGCAACAGCAGGCGCGGCACTGACGATCAGGCGCAGGCGCGATGATCCGAATGACAAAACGTAAGTTCTGATCTGCTGTCCCCCTCTGCTTTGGCAGAGGGGGATGGCTTTTGAGGGAATCGGTTCCCTCTGCCTTGACAGGACTCGCAGAATATGCTATGATGAAACTACAATACGGTGCATCCGAACGGATCCCGAATAGGAGGAGAGTCTATGTCAAATATTACAGATCTGAGTAAATCCAGATACTGCAAGGGTGTACAATGTCCGAAGATTCTCTGGCTGGATGCCTACAAGCCGGAGGAGGCAGAGAATGTGCTGTCCGAACAGGTCATGCACAACGGCAATCTGGTCGGTGACCTTGCCAGACAGTATTTTGGCAGCTGCGCGCTGGTGGAATTTTCCTATCAGAAAGAGCAGATGACGCAGCAGACGCAGGAATATATCCGGCAGGGCGCCGAAACGATCGCGGAGGCTGCCTTCATGACGGACGGCCTGTACTGCGCGGTGGATCTGCTGCACAGAAACGGCGACGGCTGGGATCTCATCGAGGTGAAAAGCTCCACGAAAGTCTCGAAAATTTACCTTGAGGACATGGCGTTTCAGAATTATGTGCTGACCCGATGCGGCATTCCGGTAAAGCGCGTTTTCAATATGCACCTCAACAGCAGCTACGTCAGAAAGGGTGCGCTGGATCTGCAAAGGCTGTTCACCCTGGAGGACTGCACGGAGACTGTCAGAGCCATGTACGATGCCGTTGCAGAAAGGATCGCCGGGATCCGCAGCTTCATTTCGGTCAGTGAGGAGCCGGTGCGGGATATTGACCTGCACTGTCATGATCCCTATGAATGCGCCTATTACGGCTATTGCAGCAGGCATCTGCCGGAGCATTCCGTATTTGACCTGGCAGGGATGTTTGCAAAGACCAAGTACAAGCATTACCACAACGGGATCATTTCCTATGAGGATCTGCTTGCCCATGCCAAGGAGATCAAGCTGAATGCCAAGCACCGCCGGCAGATCGAGAGCGTCCTGTATCATCGTGCGGATGAGACGGACTGCAAGAAGATCCGGGAATTCCTGGACACGCTGCGTTACCCGCTGTATCATCTGGATTTCGAGACATACCAGCAGCCCGTCCCCGAATTTGACGGGGTGCGCCCCTACCAGCAGATCCCTTTTCAGTATTCGCTGCATATCGAGCAGGAGGACGGGACACTTGAGCACCGGGAATTCCTTGCCAAAGAGGGCACCGATCCGCGGCGTGCGCTTGCCGAGCAGCTTGTGCAGGATATTCCGCAGGGTGTCTGCTCGCTGGCGTACAATATGAGCTTTGAAAAATCGGTGATCTCCGGCCTGGCAGAGCAGTTCCCCGATCTTGCCGAAGCACTGACAGACATTCATGACAATCTGCATGACCTGATGATCCCCTTCCGGGAGCAGAGCTATTACAGCGCTGCCATGCAGGGGTCGTATTCCATCAAATATGTCCTGCCTGCGCTGTATCCCGATGATCCCGAGCTGGATTACCACAGTCTGGATGCCGTACACAACGGCAGTGAAGCCTCCGCAGCATTTGCGACTATGGCCTCGCATTCGCCGGAGGAAATTGCCGCGCTCCGGAAAGCGCTGCTGCAATACTGCGGCCTGGATACCTACGCCATGGTGAAGGTGCTGCGCCGGCTGAAGGAAGCCGTCCGGAATGCCGCATCCGCATAAATGCAAATGCTCCCCTCCTGTGATATGGGAAGGGGAGCAGACTTTCTGTTTTTGTTCCCTGAATGTATCAAATTTCATACATTGCCTGTCTGAACTGTTGACACCGGGCGGGCGCTGTGCTACAATAAATAAAAAAACCGGAGGTGGCTGCCATGAAACTCATGCATTTATCTGATCTTCATCTGGGGAAGACCCTGAGCGGATATTCTCTGCGGGAGGATCAGCGTTACATTCTTGACCGGATCCTGGAGATCACGGAGGAACAGAAGCCGGACTGCATCCTGATCGCAGGGGATGTCTTTGACCGGTCTGCGCCTTCTGCGGAAACCGTGACGCTGCTCGACGATTTCCTGACCGGTCTTGCGGCGTATCACATCCCGATCCTGATGATCGCCGGCAATCACGATTCCCCGGAGAGAATTGCGTATGGCGGCCGGATCATGCAAAGCAGCGGCATTTACCTGTCGCCGGTCTATGACGGCACGATCCGTTCTGTCACCCTGTCCGATGCCTATGGAGAGGTCTGCTTCTGGCTGATGCCGTTTCTGCATACGGAGGATGTGCGGACGCATTTCAAGGATACAAAGATCCCGGATGCCAATGCCGCGATGCAGACGGTGATCGGCTCGATGCAGCTTGATCCCTCTGTGCGCAATGTGCTCATTGCCCATCAGTTCGTCGTCGGCGCCTCTCTTTCGGATTCGGAGGAAATGTACTGCGGCACCGCAGAGCAGGTCAGCCGGGAGGTCTTTGCACCGTTTGTCTATACCGCGCTCGGCCATCTGCACCGCCCCCAGAATGTCGGATCCGTCCGGATCCGCTACTGCGGCACACCGCTGAAATATTCCGCGGCAGAGGCAGACATTGCAAAATCCGTCACTTTTGTCGAGCTTGGTGACAGGGACTGCGAGCCGGTCATTACCACCGTACCGCTTGTGCCGATGCGCGACATGCAGAAGCTCCGCGGCAGCTTTCAGGAGCTGATGGAGGGGACAAATGACAACTATGTGCATATCGTTCTGACGGATGAAACGGACATTCCGGATGCCATGGGAAAGCTCCGGATGCGGTATCCGTATCTGATCGGAATGAAGTATGACCGGGAGGAGACATTTGACGTATCCGGAATCGAAGAGCTCGGCCAGGAAGCCGAAAAGGATCCGGCAGCATTGTTTTCCGCATTTTTTGAGCAGGTATTCCCTTCCGGCATGAGTGAGGAGCAGGAACAGATCATTCAGGATCTGGTACGGGAGATCTGGACGAAGGAGGATGACGAATGAGACCATTAAAGCTGGAATTGTGTGCATTCGGCCCCTATGCCAACCGGCAGATGATCGACCTGGAGCGATTTGGCAGCAGCGGACTGTATCTGATCACCGGGCCGACGGGCTCCGGAAAGACAACACTGTTTGACGCCATTTCCTTTGCGCTGTACGGAAACCCGAGCGGCCAGTACCGCAAGACCGAAATGCTCCGCACGAAGGATGCAGAGCTGTGCGGGGAGACCTATGTACAATTCACCTTTTCCTACCGCGGGGAGCGCTATACCATCCGGCGCAGCCCGAAAATGTCTCGCCCGAAGAAGCGCGGCGAGGGCATGACGGAGGTTCCCGAAAAGGCAGAGCTGCGCTGCGGCGACACCGTTCTGACCAAGGCCGGCGACATTGAAAAGAAGATCCGGGAGATCATCGGTCTTGACCGGGATCAGTTTGCACAGATCGCCATGATCGCACAGGGGGATTTCCGGAAGCTGCTGATGGCTTCCACCAGTGAAAGAGGCCCGCTTCTGCGCAAGATCTTCCGCACAGAGAAATACGATGTGCTCAATACCCGCCTGCGCGACATGAAAAAAGAAGCGAAAAATAAAAGGGATACGCAGAATGCACTGTTTGAAAGCATGAAAAGCGACATCCGGATGCCTGCACAGCCTGACGAGGATTCTGAGATGCAGCCGGAGCAGATGCTTCCGGAGGAGCTCATTGCCTATGTCGGAGCACTGACGCAGAAGGACGAACAGACCCGGGAAAGCCTGCTTGCCGAACAGGCACAGTGGGAGCAGAAGGGCAGAGAGGCACAGGCGCTTCTGGACAAGGCCAAAGAGCTTGCCGGGTACCGGCACACGCTCGGGAAGCTGTGTGTGCAGATCGCAGAGAAGGAAAAGAAGGCCGAGGCGCTGAAGGAAAAGCTGGAGGCGGCAAAGGCACGGCTCCCGGAGAGCGATTCGCTCCGGAAACGGGCAGACCAGCTCGAAGCCGTACTCCCGAAATACGACATGCTTGAAGCGCTTGCCGTGCAGTGCCGGTCGCTGCAGGAGCAGGAAAATGCCCTGAAGCAGGCACACCAGGAAGCGCTTAATCAGGCACAGACGCTTGCCGGAAAGCTCGAGGAGGATCGCGGGGCATTGCAGGCGCTTGCCGGTGTCGGTGAGGAAAAGATCCGGCTTGAAGCGGAGCTTGCAAAATGTGAGAAGCGCATGCAGGCACTTGACAGCATTGCCGCGGAGCTGCACCGGTGGGAAACATCCCGTCTGGAGCTTGACAAAGCGCAGGAAAAGCAGGCGGCTGCCGCGGCATCCCGGGATGCACTTGCAGAGCAGCAGCGCACCGCACAGGAAACGCAGGATAGGCTCGAAAAGCAACGCGACAGCCTTTCCAATGTGGGGACAGTCGGCGTATCGCTCCAGAAGAAAAAAGAACAGCAGATGCATAAGCGCGATGCCGTGACGGATGTCCGCGGGCAGCTTGATGCGTGGACAGAGAAGGCAAAGTCGCTTGCCGATGCGGAAAATGCCCTTGCAGCAGCCCGGACGACTGCGGACGGGAAAGCAGAAGCGGCCAAAACGGCGCGTGAAGGTCTGCGGGCAGCCGAGGAGGAGCGAAACGGCCTGAATGACTTGGGTGAACAGCAGATCAGGTCTGAGCAGGAGCAGAATGCACTCCGGGAGCAGCTTGCAGCACTTTCCGAGATCAAGACGGCATTGACGCAGTGGCAGGCGCAGCGCCAGAAGGCTGAAAAGGCGCAGAAGGCTTATGCAGCAGCGCAGGCGGTCTATGAGAAGGCGAATGCTGCCCATGAAGCGGCGCAGACGGAATTTCTGAACAACCAGGCAGGCTATCTGGCTGCCCGTCTGAAGCCGGGGTGCAAATGCCCGGTCTGCGGCTCGCTCGAGCATCCGGAGCCGGTACCGCTATCGGATACCGCCATGACCCAGGACAAGCTGGAAGCGCTGCGCCGGGAAAAGGAGCAGGCGGATGAGCAGCGCAATGCCGCAAGCCGTCTGGCTGGTGAAGCATCCGTCAGCGCTCAGACGCAGCAGGAAGCGCTGGCACGCAGGACGGAGCAGATCCTGCACTGTGCGCCGGAGGATGCCGCCGAGCAGCTTGTGAGCGCACAGGCCGAAGCGGATCAGCGCAAAACGGAGCTGGAGCAGCGGACACAGGCGCTTCTGGGAAAGCAGCAGCGTGCGCAG
The DNA here is from genome assembly GCA_902783005.1 of uncultured Ruminococcus sp. Classification (GTDB taxonomy): domain Bacteria; phylum Bacillota; class Clostridia; order Oscillospirales; family Ruminococcaceae; genus UBA3855. The sequence continues at coordinate 8,306 of CACZPI010000043.1, forward strand.
ATGTTGGATGTACAGATCCAGGCGGCAGGTGCGCAGATCGAAGCGCTTGCAAAGGACGCGGAGAATGCGCAGAATGCCGTGCATGATGCCGAAAATGCCGTGAGCGCCTGCAAGGCGGCTGCACAGGAGGCAAGGGCGCATACCGAGCAGGCTGCCGCAAAAGTCTTTGATCCACTCCCGGCATGGGAGGACATTCCTGCGGAATGCGACCGGCAGATCGCAGCGTATACCGATGCGATCGCCGGGACTGATGCGGAAATTGCGGAAAACACCCGGATGATGCAGGCATTCACCGAATGCCAGAAGCAGCTTGAACAGCAGAAGGTGCGCTGCAAGGAGCTTGCCGGGCAGATCGAAGCGGCGCAGCAGGCATTCCAGAGCGTTTCCGCAGAGTGCAGCCGTCAGGAAGGTCTTGTCAGTCAGCAGGGTGAGGCACTGACAAAGCGGGCACAGGCAGAGCTGGACGGATGCACGCCGGAGGCGCTGCCGGAATCCCTGCGGGATGCGCAGACTTCCTTGCAGGCAACGACGGATGAGCTGACAGAGCAGATGCAGGCGATGGAGGAAAAGATTGCCCGGAAGGCAGAGCTTGACCGGACGATCCCCGAAACCGAGGCCGCGTTGCAGAAGGCACAGGAAACTGCCGGCAGCCGGAATGCCGAATGGTCTGCCAAGCAGTCTGAGCGCAGGACAAAGCAGGAGCAGTATGACCAGGAAGCGGAAAAGCTCCCGTATCCGACGCGCACGGATGCCGAGGCACAGGTGCGCGGGCTGCATGAACAGGCAGAGCAGATCCGGAATGACGTCCGTCAGTGCGAAGCCGAGGAGAAGGCTTCCGCTGAAGCACTCCGGGAGCTGCACGGTCAGAAAAAGAATCTCGAAGAGCTGGTCGCAAAGCAGCCGGCTGTGGACACGGAGGAGCAGAATGCCCTCCTTGCCCGGGCGCAGGAGCAGGCAGCGGCATACCGGCAGCAGAGCGAGGATCTGCTTGTACGGATCGACCATAACAAGAATCTCCGGGAGCGGATGCAGGAGCAGGCAAGGTGCATGGCGGAGGCGGACAGACGCTTTGTCATGATCAGTCAGCTTGCGGATGCTGCGGGCGGCGGCTCCTCACGTATTTCGCTGGAGATCTTCGTGCAGATGCGGGTATTTGAAAACATCATTGCCCGTGCCAATCTGCATCTGCGTGTCATGACGGAGGACCGGTATGAGCTGCGGCGCCGCAGGGAGGCAAGCGGCGGCAATGCCAAGGACGGACTGGAGCTGAATGTCTATGACCGCTGGAACGGAAGCAGCCGGCCGGTGCAGTCGATCTCCGGCGGCGAGAGCTTCATGGCATCGCTCGCGCTGGCACTCGGCCTGTCCGAGGAGATCCAGGCCAATGCAGGCGGCATCCGTCTGGAATCCATGTTCATTGACGAGGGCTTCGGCAGTCTGGATCATGAATCCCTGCAGCTTGTCATGAAGGCTTTGAGCAGTCTGCTGGACAGCGACCGGCTGATCGGCATTATCTCCCATGTGGACACGCTCAAGAGCAATATCACCAAGCAGCTCGTCATTCACAAGGACAAGAGCGGCCGCAGCCATGCTGAGATCCGGGGCGTCTGACTTGCAGGAAAGATCGAAAAGATCAGTGTTTTGAGCGAAAAAGGCATTGCCAACTGCGGGGAATTCCTGTATAATAGATACAGGTACACGGGAGATCCGGATGCAATGAATTTTCTGCTGTGTACAGCCGTTTCGGCATGTTAAGTATCCCTTTCTATCAAAACCCCTTTTGATACCAAATCTGTTCTGACCGGGCCGCGCAGCATCTGGCGCAGCCCGGACTTTTTATCCGGATGTGCGCGAAATAGTGCAAAAGGAATTGTTTTTGGGGCAAAATATCATTTTCAATTTCCGGAAAGCATGCTATGATAGAGGTATCAGAACAGAACTTTCAAAGGGGGAATTTCCATGAAAAAGACCATTGCGCTGCTCCTGACCGCAGCACTGACGCTCGGGCCTGTCTGCACGATGCCTGTACAGGCCGCCGGAAGCGTGTATGAGCTGGAAGCCGGCTCGATCAGTGATACCGGCGAAAATGCGACCGCCGTTGTCAGCATGTCCGGTGCAAGCGGCGACAAGGCCGTGGATCTGAAGGATTCCGGCGATGCCGTGACCGTCCGGGTCAATGCCGCATCCGCCGGGGCGCACACGCTGACCGTCCGCTACTGCCAGCCCTATGACGAGAACGGCAAATACCAGAATCTTCTTGTCAACGGAAAAAAGGCCGGTCAGATCGTATGCGCCTACACGGGAGAGAATACCTTCCGCACCGTCAGCATTTCCGCGGATCTGAGAGCCGGTGAGAATACCGTCACCATTGAAGGTGACTGGGGCTGGACATATCTGGACAGCCTGACGGTTGCCGGACGGGGTGCGGTAAAAAGCAGCTTCTCCGCAAATCCCGTCATCAGCCGGAATGTGCCTGCCTATGCCGGCTCCGGCAAGGCCTATGAAGCCAATGACGATGCCTATTATACGGCATGGAGCGCTGCGGCACCGGATGCCCTTGCCTATGATCTTTCCGGTGTCCCCGCATCGCAGCGGGGCAAAGTGCTTGCAGTCTGGTACAACGGCAGCACCTTTGACCGGGTGGGACGGTATATCACGGTAGACGGCGAGCCGACCGACTATACCATTGAGATCAACCGCGCCCCCGGCGGCAGTCTTCCGCAGGACGGCTGGGAGGTCGTGGAAACGGTGAAGGGCAATACCTTATCGACCCGTTCCCATCTGCTGGATCTGGAAGGCGCAAACTGGATCCGGATGCATGTGACCGGTGCAGAGGGCGGCATTTCGCTGAATTTTGACATTCATGATGCCTCGCAGGGCGCGGAGGACAGCTGGATCTTCTACGGTGATTCCATTACAGCCGGCGGCATGGGGAATGCCTGGGGAACGAGCTATGCATCCTTCGTGCATGCCCTGGATGCCGGCTATACGCCCTTGCAGCAAAACGGCGGCATCGGCGGCATTTCAAGCACGGAGGGCCGTGAGCATATTGATGCATGGCTTGCTGCTACTGCCGCGCACTATGTCAGCATTGCCTACGGAACGAATGATTCGTGGGGAAATATGAACAGCACAGACCTATACTATGAGAATACGAAATACATGATCGACGCCGTTCTGAAAGCCGGCAAGGTTCCGGTGCTGCCGAAGATCCCGTATGCGGCCAATCCGGATGTGGGCAATTATGTCGGCGCACACAATGCCGTGATCGACCGCCTTTATCAGGAGTATGGAGAAGCGGTCATTCAGGGGCCGGATTTTGAAAGCTGGTTCCAGGCAAATCCCGGCGGTCTGAGTGATGACGGCGTGCATCCGAATGCAGACGGCTATGAAGCCATGCGGAAGCTCTGGGCAGAGACCATGTATGCCCAGGTCTATTCCAAAGCAGATGTCCGGCTGGCCGGGGATGTGAATGCAGACGGTGCAGTCACGATCCTTGATGCGGTGATGCTGCAAAAATACCTTCTGAATGCCGGAGCGCTCACCGATGCGCAGGCGGCAGATGTCTATGAGGACGGTGCAGTCGATATTCTGGATCTGGCCGTGCTCAAGCGGATGCTCCTGACGCCGCAGCAGCCGGAGGAACCGGAGGAGCAGCCGGCTGTACACACAACACCGGAGGCATATATGAAGCAGATTGGCAGTCAGATCGTGGACAAGCTCCCCGCGGGTGCGGCAGAGATCCGAAACGGCGTGGATTACGGCGAAATGCGTTCGTGTACCTACTGGTCATCCACGCGCGAGCGGGAAACGCCTGTGCGCGTGCTGCTTCCGGCAGGCTACAATGAGAATGAGACCTATCCCGTGCTGTATCTCCTGCACGGCTACTGGAATGACGAGACCACGCTTTCCGATCCGGATTCCGGTTTGCAGGCGATCATCGGCAATCTCATTGCAAGCGGCGAGGCGGAGAAAATGATCGTGGTATTTCCCTATATCTATACCAGCAAGACCATGCCGTACTGTACGGGCATGGACTGGGAAAACAACCAGAATTACGACAATTTCATCTATGATCTGAAGACCGACCTCATGCCGTGGATGGAGAAGCAGTTCTCTGTAAAGACCGGCCGTGAGTACACAGCGATCAGCGGCTTTTCCATGGGCGCACGCGAGTCATTCTATATCGGCACGCAGATGTCCGACTGCTTCGGTTATGTGGGAAGCGTCTGCACGGCACCGGGGCTTGCGCCGGGAATGCTGGACACGGGCGATCTGCGGTTTGCACAGCAGCCGTATATGATGCTTCTGAGCGGTGCGGTGTATGACGGCGTCGTGGGCAATAACCCGGAGAATTACCACAATATCCTGAATGCAAACGGCGTGCCGCATCTCTGGAATCCGATCCCGGAGGGCGGACACGACAACAACAGCATCCAGCCGCATGTGTACAACATGGTGAAATTCTCCTTCCGTGCGGAATAACAGGTCTGTTTCAGAGCACCGGACGAAGCACTCCAAAGAAAAATGAGGACATCTGCCAGGATGTCCTCATTATTTTCAGGAAAGCGGAAGCAGCAGCGTAACCAGAAAGCCCTGTTCCCGGGCGGAGCAGATCAGCTCGCCGTTCATCTTCTCCATCAGAAGGCTTGCGATATACAGCCCCAGACCGCTGCCGTCCTTGCCCTCGGAATTGGCGCCGCGGTAGAATTTCGTGGTCACCAGCCCGATCTCATCCTCCGGGATGCCTTCGCCGTAGTCGCGCACGGTCATTTCCAGACAGCCCTCCCGCAGCCGGTAGCCCACATCAATGGCAGTACCGGCATATTTGTAGGAATTGCTCACGATATTGCCGATGATCTGCGACAAGCGAAGCCTGTCGGCACAGATCATGCAAGGCGGGATCGCCCCCTCCCGGACAAGCTGCCGGGTGTCGTGCTCCGCCACCAGCTCATGCAGCATGGCCGCGGGCTCATCACGGCAGGTGACCTGCATTTCCCCGAGCTCGTCAAGCGCCGATGCCAGCAGATCCGCGACAAGCACATTGATCTGCTCGGCCTTCTGGTGGATGTTTTCGACCTTGGACAGGACGTATTCGTCTCTGACCTTGACCGCCATCAGCTCGCACAGGAGCTTGATGCCGGTGATCGGCGTTTTCAGATCGTGGCTCAGCGAGGCAATGAGCTCCTTTTCCTTGATCTTCAGCTCCAGCTCCCGCTGCCGGGACGCCCGCAGCTCCTCGCGCATGATGTCAAAGCTCTGCGTGAAGGCGCCGAAGAGATTGCTCTTTTCCAGCATCAGCGGTGTATCCAGCCTGCCGGCTGCCACATCGGCCGCAAAGCGTTCCATTTTCCGGAACGGCAGAATGATCGTATTCCGGACATACAGCCCGTACAGTCCGCCTGCCAGCAGCAGCCCGAGCAGCAGAACGGCTGCCGCTGCCACCAGCTTTTTCCTGGCGGCATCGTAATCCGCCTTGGCAGGATCCGGGATCACCACCGTCCCCAGAAACCGGCTGCCGTCATGCACCGGCAGGCACAGACAGCCCTCCTGCATGGCCTTTGCCGGAGAATCCACGCCGGCAAGTGTATGGTCTGCGGTCGAATACAGGAGAAAATTCTCGCTGCTGTAAATCAGCATTTCCGATGCATAGGGGCTGCTGTCGAAGGAGCCGATCTCCTCCCATTGCTCCCGGATCGTTTCGGTCATGTCATTGAGCACGGTAACATTCGTCTGCGTGCCCCGGTAGGATACCGTGATCGCGGTAAATGCCGTAATGACGGTCAGCATGAGCGCAATGACCAGAAACAATGCCTTACTGTATGTCTTCATCGCCGGCCTCCATGAGATAGCCGACGCCCCACACCGTCCGGATCAGTGCCGGGGCATTGCAGTCAGCTTCGATCTTCTCGCGCAGATGACGGATATGGACGGGGAGTGTGCCTTCACCGATGAAGGTATCCTCCCAGACATTCTGTAGAAATTCCTCCTTCGTCACGACCTGCCCGCGGTGTTCGAGCAGATAGAGCAGCATCTTGTATTCCATCGCCTTGAGGCTGACGGGGGAGCCGTTTTTGATCAGCTTGCGGGTCGCGGTATCCAGGGAAATGTCCCCGGTAATGGGGATCACACGCCTGCTCGCATCCCGGCTTGCAGAAACGCCGGAAGCTCCAGACAGCTCATGCTGTCTGAAGCTCGTTTGTTCGTAACGTTTGAGAATGGCCCTGACCTTGGCAAGGAGAATGTTCAGCGTGTAGGGCTTCTTGATGTAATCATCCCCGCCGATATTGAGCGCGGTGAGAATGTCATCGTCACTCGTCCGTGCGCTGATGAAAAGGATGGGCATGTCAAATTCCGTCCGAATCTGCTTGCACAGCTCGAATCCGGAATGCTGCCCGAGGTTGATATCCAGCAGCAGGAGCGACACCTCATGCGCATGCAGGAATGCCACAGCCTCCCCGTAGCTGGTCACATAGGCGGTGCGGATATCGAAGATATTGAAATATTCCGCCGTCGTTTCTGCGATCGTCACATCATCGTCGATCATCAGATACTGGTATTTCATGCAGGATTCTCCTTTACTGGGTAATCGTTACGGTGCCGCCGTCCTCACCGAGGAATACGATCTTGCCGCCTTCCGGCAGGGGAACGGCATTGCCGTAGTCAAGCATATAGCTTGAATAGGTCATGCGGTCGTAGGCATCGTAGACATAGACCGCAGCATGCTCCGGGATCTCGAGGCGGATCGTTTTTCCGGCCGCCTCACCGATCCGGTACCATGTCGCCTGTTTGGTGTGCAGCTCGACCTCTGTCAGACTGTCGGGCAGAACCGGGATGGCCTCCTCCGAAATGAATGTCATGGCAAGATTCGGGAATTCCAGATATTCGATGCCGTCATCCCGGTATGCCCTGCCGTCCCGCAGGTCTCTGCCGCCGGGCATGCAGAGGGCGGACTGTGCATGGTCGGCATCCACGATGGTCAGGTCATTCACGAAGCCCGGTGCTTCTGCATAGGTATGCACCTTTGTACAGGGCATTTCTGCATAATAGCAGTTGGAATACTTTGCCGACCAGAGGTAATACTTTTTCCCGTTTCTGGCATCCCAGGCTGCCTGCGCATCGGCGCTGACGTCCGGATGATCGGCACGCTGCATCGAATAGGACTTGCTGCGGTATTTGCCGGAGCGTCCGAGATTCATGAAGCTGTCGGCAAGGATGTAGTCCTTCCCGCCGCGCTTGCCGAAATGCAGCAGCGTCTGGTTCGGCGCCTGCACGGCCTTGCCGGATTCGATGCGGCCATCCATCTCCACGAAATTGTCCTCTGTTGTGTAGAGGTACTGCGTGGTTTCGGGTCTGTCGCCGGAAATGCAGGTGATCTCCATGTATTTTGCATCCGGGAAGGAAACCTGATACAGCCCTGAGCCGCCAATATAGATGTCGGCATAGTCCAGGTACTTTTCAGGCACCGTGTCCAGCGTTTCCATCGGAACGGCATCCGGATGATCGACGGTGATGCCCTTCTCGTCAAGTGCAATGTCGATCAGCGACAAGGCCATGAGATCCCCGAACATGCTGCTGCCGCCGGAGGTCAGAACGGCTACGCTGATCTCCTCCTCCGGAGCGACCACCAGCGCCGCATGCTGTGCCATGACGTCACCGCCCTTGGACACGATCTGCACACCGGCATTGTCGTAGTCCTCAATGCCGACCATATCCCAGCCGAGCCCGAAGCCGTCCTCGTATTTATCGTCCGTCTGCGCGGTCGCCATTTCCTGCTTGGATGCCTCTGAAAGGAGGGTGGTATCGTCCCGGAAGAAGCTGCTGCCGAACCGGCACAGCTCCGGTGCCGTCGAAAGAATGCCGCCCGATCCGAGATCCATGCAGTAATCGGCTGCCATGCGGATATTGCTGCCGGTGAAGGTCGGTACCTGCTCCGCTGCGCGGAAGGCATTCCAGGGGGTTCCGGTCTGCCCCATGCCAAGGGGCTTTGTGATGTGCTCCTCTATATAGTCCGTGAAGCTCTGGCCGGAGACACGTTCTGTAATGAGCTCGAGGATCTCGAATCCGTCATTGCAGTAGGCGCCGAAATCGCCGGGATCTGCCTTCAATCGCTGTGTGCGCAGCTCTGCGAGCATGGTGTCGTGCGGCTTTGTGTCACGGTCGTCAAAGAGCATGAAATCGCCTGCCGTGGTGCCCATGATCCCCGAGCTGTGGTTCATCAGCATGCGGACGGTGATGTCCTTGTAGCGGGGATCTGCCATTCTGAATTCCGGCAGATATTCGGTGACCGGAGCATCGAGCTCGACCTTGCCGGCATCGACAAGCTGCATGACGGCGGTCGTGGCAAACATTTTGCTGACCGAGCCGATGCAGGAGAGCGTTTCGCGGGTCTCATAGGCAGGATCCGTGTTTGTCTCAGCCGCCGCTGCCGGGAGCGCTGCTGCGGGCGCGGCAAGCAGCACGGCGGCAAGAATACCAATGATTTTTTTCATAGCAATTTTCCCCTTACTCCGTCATAAGCTCGTGAACGGAAATCTTCTTGATCTTCCGTGCGCCAAGATACGCACAGCCGAAGCAGTATGCCAGGATCAGAATATCCGCCAGGATCACCAGCGGCATATTCACGCCGATCCTGCCGATATAAGAGGTGAGCAGTCCTGTGGCTGCTACACCGATGACCGTGCCGAGAATGACAGCAATCAGTGCCGCGGGCATGATGCGCATGGCAAGCTGTACCATCAGCTCCCGCGAGGTATAGCCCATGCCCTTCATGATGCCGAACTCCTTGCGCTGGCGCCGGATGGTGGCTTCCATTAGAATAAACAGGATCACTGTGATCACGACCGCTGCAAGCACTGCAAAGAGCGTGGAGAGCATTTCGATGGCGCTGGACATCCCGGCAAGCTGCGTTTGCAGAATATCATTGAGGTTCTGGATGGAGACGATCTGGAAGCCGCTGCTGTCGCCGGAAATGACCTTGTCGCCGTAACGGATGGCATATTCTGCATGGGTGACGCCGTAATTGGCCATCATCTCTGCGATCTGCTGTTCGGCCTCGGCGCGGATGCGTTCCTCACAGGAGACGCCTTCGGCAGCGCTGCCGGCGGTATCCGACAGGCTCCTGCCATATTTCTGGGTGAGGGTATAGCGGAATTCAGCCGGATCCGCCCCGTCCTCCAGATAGACCTCCACGCCGTCCGGACGGTAGGTCGGGATCAGCCGCTGCAGGCCTTCCTCCGTGATATAGAGGTTGATGCCGCCGTTGGTGGAGCTGGTCACAAAGCCGGTGATGATGTACTTCTTCTGCACCTTGAGATGCTCGAGGGTGAGCGTGTCACCGTTTTTGAGATGAAAATGGCGGGCAAACATATTGGTCACCATGATCTCGTTGTCATGCTCCGGGAAGCGTCCGGATGCCGGAAAGATGTTTTCCGTCACCGAAAAGTCCTTGAAGGAGATCGGAAACATCGGCTCGTTATAATCTGCTGCTGTGACCATCAGGTTTTCGTTTGCAGTCGGGGTCGCCTTGCGCACCTCCGGCAGCGCTGTGAGCTCTTCGGAAAAGGCATAGGCATCCGCAGAGGGCATCAGCGTAATGCACAGATCGCTCATTTCTACACCGGCAGATGCGGCAATGGCATTCATATTTCCGGTGAAGAAGCTGAAGATGATAAAGCTGAAAATGACTGCGGTCGAGGAGATCAGGATGCAGACGGTCAGTCCGAGATTCTGCCGCCAGTTCTCCACGAAGCCCTTGAGTGCCATGCGCAGATGGACATTGTGCTTCGTATTGCGCAGCGGGAAATGCTCCTTGCCGAAGCGGTGGTCGCCCTGTCCCTTGCGGAAGGCGCGGACAGGCGGGTAATTTCTGACCATGCGGGCGCGAATAAAGGCGATCAGCGCCACGAATGCCAGAATGGCAAGGCCGCCGAGCAGCACCGGCAGGACGGAAATGACAGCAGTGCCGCGGTGCTCCGAGATCATTTCAAAGACATGGAAGAGCGCCGGGATCAGCAGGAAGCTGCCGGCCGTACCCAGGATCACACCGGCAAGGGCGATCAGCAGGTATTCGATCACATAGGAGAGCGTGATCTCTCCGGAGGTATAGCCAAGCGCTTCGAGAACGCCGATATGCACGATCTGGTCACGGATGTCGCCCGTAATGCGGAAGCGGATCATGATTGCCACGGCCAGAATGATGATGACGGCCATTGCGATCAGGAGTTTCATGACCATTTGCAGCATGAAGGTAACGCCTATTTCAAGGTCCTCGTAGACCATTCCCCGAATGCCGTTCTTGACATCGAGATTCGAGTAATCCTCCATCTTTTCCAGCAGGTCAAAGAACAGCGTTTCGCCGCCCTGGCCGCGGTGGTCATTGTAGCCAATGCAGACGTAGTTGGGCATCACAGCGGAGAGAAGGTGATAGTCCTCATCCGAAACGATCATCTTGACACCGCTGCTGACCTGATCGAGAATGAGCGTGTCATAGAAGCCTGCAATGGTGAAGGAGTATTTTCTGGTGCCGATGATGACATCAAACGGATCGCCCGCACGGTACCCCATAGTGTCGTGCATGGTATAGGGCATCGTGATCGGATGCTCGATCGCCGCAAGCTCGGCTTCCGACAGCGTCGTGTCAAGCTCGGTCTTCTGGATCCGGTTGTTGTTGAATTCGGTGATGAATGCCAGGTAGAGCGCCTGCTCCTTTCCTTCGCGGTCAAGATAGTTGGAGCTCATGGAATAGAGCATTTCGGCGGTCTGCACCTCTTCGATGCGTTCGTCCTCCTCGATGATGTGCTTGAATTCCGGGTCGTAGTTCTTCTCCTGGATCAGAATGAAGTTTTCCATGCCCTGGGTATGCTCCAGGATCTGCGGAAAAATCGTGCGGGTAGCAGCCATTGTGCCGAGGGTGGAGCCGAGCAGCAGCATGCAGAGCGCCACAAGCAGGACAAGTGCGGCTGCTTCGAGCTTATGCTTGCGGATATTCGCCAGGGACAGGCGGAAGATCTTTTCCATGCCGGTCACCATCCCATCTGATCGAGGAATGCCTGCAACCCGTCTCTGCGGGCTCTGGCATCATCCGTCCCGTAGGGCGGCATCTCATGCTCACCGACCACGGCACCGTCCGAAAGGAAGATCACGCGATTGCCGCGCAGGGCAGTCCGGGTGTCATGCGTGACCATGACAATGCTCTGTCCCTTGCTGTGCAGCTCCGTGAAGATGTCCAGCACATCGCGGCTTGAAGCGGAGTTCAGGCTGCCGGTCGGCTCATCGGCAAAGAGGATCTGCGGATCGTTGATGACCGCACGGACGATGCCGACGCGCTGGCATTCACCGCCGGAGAGCTGGTTGGGATACTTCTTCCAGGAATCCTCGCCCATGCCGACTTTTTTCAGAAGCGTTTCTGCCTTCTTCACAAGCTCCGGGGAATTCTTCTGCACGGCAAGCGCACCGGTCATGACATTGTCAAACACGCTCATATTTTCCAGCAGGTAGATGCTCTGGAATACGAACCCGCAGTGCTTCCGGCGGAATACCGCAAGCTGGTCATTGGTGTAGCCGGAAATATCCTCGTCCCCGAAGAAGACCTTGCCGAGGGTGGGCTTGTCCATGCCGGAGAGGGCATAGAGCAAGGTGGATTTGCCGGAGCCGGAGGCACCCATGATGATGGTGAAATCGCCTTTGCGGATCTCCAGATCGAGGTTCTTGATGACATGCTGCTGCAGGCCTCCGCTTGAGAAGGTCTTGCACAGCTTTTCGGTATGCAGTACAGAGGAACTCATAGTCATACTCCTTTTCGTATTCTGAGTGGGCTTTTCGCTGTAATTACAGTATAGCACATTCCGGAGAGAACTTCTTTATCAGACTGCTATGAATTTCTTATCAAATTCTTATTTCTTTTTTCAAATTCTGAATCCGGTACTGCATGACGGCTCTGCGGAGGATGCTGCCGCCTCCGCAGAGCCGTATTTTGGGAATGTGTCAGTTCATCGTCTGGCGAGAAAGACGATCACAAGGATCACCGTGAAAATTGCACCAAGCAGCGCCGAACAGAGGATAAGGCTGCGGTGAAAATCAAAGGTGCAGACGCAGATCTCCGCATTGTGGTCAATTACCTCGGTGAATTCAGAGGTAACGCTGCCGAATCCGTAATGCGTCCGGATCTCTCCGCTGACATCGCTGCCGGACGGATCGGCCTGTGCGGCCAGATCGGCAGCGATCCGGTCACTGCGGCGCTGACCGAGCATGGCATTGGAAAGCTGCCAGCTAAGACTGTAGCTGTCATAATCACTTCCGGCGCCGCTGTTTTCCACATACAGATCCTCCGCTGTCAGGATCTCGCCCTGTGCCGGACAGTCGATCTGTGTGAGGGTGTTTCCGTCCGCATCGAGTACCGTGAGCTTTGCGGGGGTGATGAGGTAATTGTCAATGGTATAGGCATCGAGCCGGACAAGCGCATCCGGCGTCTGTGCAAGCGCCTGTGCCAGGGTCTCGCCGCAGCCGGATTCGCACAGCGCTTCAAGGTCGATCAGACCGGCAGTATTCACGAAATGGCGCCTTTCCGTGCCGTCCTGATACACGATCTGAAAGACACCTGTGGAAAACGGGTTCATGCCCTGTTCCCCGAAAAAGACGATGGACTGGTCAATGGTCAGATCACTGAAAAGCAGCATTCCGAGCAGCTTGTTTTCTGTCATGTTGGAAAACCGGACATTGCTCAGAATGGAGCGCATGGAGAGAATGGCGGAATTCTGCTTGCGTTCGTCGTCTGTTGCAGCCTCGGCAAGCGGCAGACGCATCTTCTTGGAATAGCCAAGCATGGACGGCATCAGAATATCCGCCCCCGTGATCTTCGTGAATGCAAAGCCTGCGGTATTGACGAGCAGTACAATCGCCAGCAGTCCGGCAAGCCAGATCCCTGCGAATTTTGCTAATCTCATGATGATTTCCTCCCTGTGTCATGGCAAAATGATAAATGTACCCATTATAGCACAGGTACCCCGCAGAAGTCAAGATACACCGCACTCCACGCAGCGTGGATTGACAAGCGCCCGGTTCTGGTGTATCATAGAAGCAGCGAAAGGAGTGAGGTGCATGGATCCCATCAAGACAGGCCGGCTGATCCGGCAGCTGCGCACCGGGCAGGGGCTTACCCAGCGTGCGCTTGCCGACAGACTTCATGTGACGGACAAGACCGTTTCCAAATGGGAGACCGGAGGCGGCTGCCCGGACATTTCCCTGCTGCGGGAGCTGTCGGGAGTGCTTGGCGTGAGCATGGAAACGCTCCTGCGCGGAGAAATCAGCGGACAGGAGGACAACGGAAATATGAAGAAGCTGCGATTTTACATCTGCCCGGACTGCGGGAATATCCTTACCTCTTCGGCAGAAGCGGATGTGCATTGCTGCGGCAGGCGGCTCGAAGCGCTTACCCCGGAGAAGGCAGAGGAGCGGGACATGCTGCACATGGAGGCGGCAGACGGCGAGTGGTTCATTACCGCGGAGCATCCCATGACAAAGGAAAACTACATTGCGTTTGTGGCATTCCTGACGGACAGCCAGCTCCTGCTGAGCCGGCAGTATCCGGAATGGAGCCTGCAGGTGCGGATGCCGTATTATGCCCGCGGCAGGCTGCTTTGGTACAGCACCGACAAGGGGCTTTTGTACCGGGATATCTTCATCAGAAGGTAACGGGCTCCGGCTTTCGTCAATACAGCCAAAAACCAGCCCCGTTCCTGCTGAAAATTTTACATCGGAAGCTGCACCAAAGCAGGGCATTTCATAGTATAATAAAAGTGGAAGATCCTGTCACAAACGGAGGTGCCAAATGGAAAATCAGGAATTGCTTATGCTCAGGCGGCTTTTGCGGGATATGTCGGACGGCGTGCTCCTGCTGGAAATGAACGGAACGATCCTCCTGCACAATCATGCGGCGGCGCAGATCCTTGCCATGCCGGACGATTCCCTGCGGGGGAAGAGCATTGCGTGGATCATGGGGCAGACCGATGTGTATGATGCCCTGTTCGAGCCGCTCCTTGCAGCCGTAGGCTCCCGGCAGAAGCTCACGAAAACCATCCCGATCCTGCGTGATGACGGCCTGCGCTATTTGCAGATCACGACGGATTTCCTGATGCAGGGAGAGGAAAAGATCGGCGTGATCGTGCAGATCTGTGATGTGACGGATTCTGCCGGTCTGTTCATTGCCAATAAGCGCCTTGCAGATCAGGTGGTCAATCTGATGAATTCCTTTGTGGAGGTCATGGTGACGACCATTGACGGCAGCTCTCCGTATAATGCCAACCATACCAAGAGCATGGTTGCCTATGCGCGGCGCTATCTGGACTGGCTCGGGAAGCAGGGGGAGCTGCCGGAGACGGTCGCTGCCAATTCCGAGCCCTTCCTCATGAGCGTGTGGCTGCATGACATCGGCAAGCTGCTGATCCCGTATGAGATCATGGACAAGCCCACCCGGCTCGGCAGTGCGCTGACAGAGATCCTGCACCGGGTCGAGGTCGGAAGGCTGATGCTGCGGATCGGCATGCTGACGCATCCGGAACAGACGGAATCCCTGACTGCAAAGCAGAATGCCCTTGACAGCGCCGCAGAGCTGATCGGACAGGCCAACGGTGCCGGTTTCCTGGACAAGGAGACACGCGACCGGCTGAAGGAGGCAGCGTCACTCGAATGCCTTGCCGCTGACGGGACGGCACATCCGCTGCTGACGCCGCAGGAGCTGGAGGCCATCACCATCGAACGCGGCACGCTCACGGCAGCAGAGCGGGAGATCATGCAGTCCCATGTCTCCATGACACAAATGCTGCTGTCCAAGGTGGAATTCCGCGGGGATTACAAGCGTGTTCCGGAATGGGCAGGCCGGCATCACGAGCTGCTTGACGGCTCCGGATACCCGGATCATCTGCAGGGGGACGAGCTGTCCTGGGAGACCCGGCTGCTGACGATCCTGGACATTTACGATGCGCTGACAGCCGAGGACAGACCCTACAAGAAGCCCATGCCGCCGGAAAGGGCATTCTCCATTCTCCGGGAGATGGCCGGAGAAGGCAAGCTCGACGGTCAGATCATCGAGAGCTTTTACCAAAGCGGCGCCTGGGTGAAACACAATGACTGACATGCAAGCCATGATCCTGCTTTTGGGATCATGGCTGTTTTTGGAATGTCTGCTGTCAGCGGTGCCGCATCCGGCTATTGACAATCGGTCAGTTTTCATGGTATAATAAAATCAGCAATCATTCAGGAACATCGTGCAGAAACAGAAAGGATTACCATGGTAACTTATACAGATATGGGCTTTGGCATCGCGCTGGCGGCATTGCTCATCTGCCTGACGGATATCATTTTTACCCTGATGGACGGCCATACCGGAAAGCCGCAGAATCGCTTTTATATTTCCATTCTTGCGATCCTGGCGGTCAACGCGCTGACTGAAATGGTCAATGTCGCCACGCAGGATAACCTTCTGACCTCGGACAGCGCCTATCTGCTGTCGCGGATCGCAAAATATGTCTATTTTCTGAGCCATACTTTGCTGGCACCCATGTTTTACTACTACATTTCCTACGTCGTCGGAAAACGGGTAGGCACCGGCCTCCGGCACGGGACAAGCACCGGGACGCGCTCGCCGCTCCGGATCTTCCTGCTGGCAGTCGTCATTGTCTCGGAAGCGATCCTTGCGGTCAATCCGCTGACCGGATGGAGCTGGTATTATGATGCGGACAGAACCTTTCACAGGGCGTGGGGCGAATATGTGATCGTGTATTTCCTGTCGGCTGTGTGGATCGTCGGATCCTTCATTCTGGTCATGCAGTCGTGGAATATCCTGTCGAGAAACCGCAAGCGCTCCATCACCGTGTGCTTTATGCTGGTGGAAATGGGCATCGTCATTCAGCTTCTGTCCTCGACCATGCGCGTGGAGGTGCTGATGGAGGCACTGGGCTTCACGGGGGTTCTGCTCTTTATTGAAAATGAGGACGACCGCAGGAATGCAGAGCTGGGTGTCTATAATGCAGCGGCATTCGCCCTGGATGTGTCGGCGGCATTCAGAAACCGCATTCCGGCGCATATCCTGATCCTGCGCAGCATCCGGTTTGACCGGACGGCCAATACCGTGGTCTCCGGAAAAACCAACCGCGATGCCGTCAGCCAAGCGGTCGCGGAATATCTGAGCACGGTTGTCAGATGGTATCATATCTATTCGATCGGGCATAACCGGTTTGCGGTCGTGCTGTATCACCAGACAAATGAAGAGGTACGGGAGCTTTCGGAGCAGATCATGCAGCGGTTCGGCCGCACATGGCATATTGATGCATCGGATATTTACCTGGCCTCCCGCATCCTGCTGGTGCATATCCCGGATCGTGCCGCCTCGCTCGAGGATGTCCGGTATATTGCCGAGTGTCCGATTCCGGAGCAGATGCAGGAGCGGATCATTGCGGATGATTCCCTGGACTGGATCATCCGGCGGGCAGCAGTGGAAAATGCAGTCGCCAAGGGTCTGGGAAACGGCAGCTTTGAGGTCTACTACCAGCCCACCTACACCATTGACCGCAGGCTGCACGGCGCGGAAGCGCTGATCCGGATGCATGACGCAAAGATGGGAACGATCTATCCGGATGAATTTATCCCGATCGCAGAGCAGCTTGGCCTGATCGACGAGCTCGATGAATTCGTGCTCCGGGAGGTCTGCCGGTTCCTGCTGACGGGCATTCCGCAGAAATACGGAATGGACTGCATCAATGTCAATCTCTCCGTGCTCGAATGCATGAAGGAGGGCTTTGCTGAGCATATCAGCGGCATTGTGGAGGATGCCGGCGTCCACAAGAAGCTCATCAATTTCGAAATCACCGAATCGGTGGTTTCCAGAAATTACAAGCATCTTTCGGATGTGATCGACCGGCTCAAGCAGGAAGGATTCCTGTTTTCCATTGACGACTACGGGACGGGCTATTCCAATATGACCACGCTGTTCTCGCTTGGCGCAGACATCATTAAGATCGACAAGAGCCTTCTCTGGAATGCCGAAAAGAGTGCGCTTGGCATGACGCTGCTGAAAACGTCTGTCGAGATGGTGCATGAAATGGGCAAGAAGGCGCTGATGGAGGGCGTGGAGACGGAAGCACACATCCGGATCCTGAAGGAGCTTGGATGCGACTATCTGCAAGGCTACTACTTCTCAAAGCCGATCCCGCAGGACGCATTCATCGAGCTGATCTCACAGGAAACCGCATCCTGAATGAAGAACCCCTTCCCCGCGTGCGGGGAAGGGGCATTGTTTATTTCATTGCTTTTTCCATGATGTTGTGGATATACTTTTCGATCACGACCTCCGCACGCTCGGCGCGGATGCCGACTCTGACTTCATCTGCGAGCTTAGCGATGATGGACTTTTCCAGCTCGTCCCATTCCTCGCCCTCCGGCTGCTTCTGCTGGAGCTGCTGCGTGTACTGCCGCAGCGACCAGTAGGAAGCATCCTGGACACCCATTGCATACCAGGAGCTGAGTGTATTTGTCTGCAAAGAAGAGGTCGTATCCGTCTGCTGCAGGCTCCAGCGGAAGAGCTGGCGGATCTTGCCGAGAATGCCGACGGCCTCCGTATTCTTGCCGGAGGTGGCAATATCGAGGAGCTGCTCCTCCTGTCCTTCGCTGACGCTGACATTGGCTGCCACGCAGATGCGGCAGAGCAGACCTGACGGCGTCGGCTCGGATTCCATCCAGAGGTCACCCTCAAAATCCTTGACAATACCATTGACCATGCTGATCGTTTCCTCTGTCAGGAGGCGGATGTGCATGGCATTCTTTCCGGTCAGACCGTTGTAGACGGAGAAGCGCTCTGCCTCCTGCATTGCCTCAGCTCTTCCGGCCAGATCGCTGGTAATGGAAATGACATTTGTTTTCATGGTTCTTACTCCTTGCGTATCGGTTCCTTCCTGTCTCAGGCAAATGTCAGGATGTCAGTAAAGCCGGTGACCTCGAAAATCTCCATCAGATCCTCATTGGCATTGATGACCGTCAGGGATCCCTGCTTGTTCATCCGCTTCTGCGCCGTCAGCAGAACGCGAAGCCCTGCGGAGGAAACGTAGGAGGTCTGCTTCAGATCAATAATCAGCTTTGCCACACCGTCGAGGCTCTGACCGAGGGTCTCCTCGAGCTTCGGTGCGGTCTGGGTGTCGATTCTGCCTTCGATGAACAGCGTGAGCTTGTCCGCATTCTTTTCCTGTGTAATATTCATGATCTACTCGTCCTTTCCTGATTGATCCCGCAGCGCATTCAGCCGCCCCGGGATCTGTTGTTCTTATTATACTACATCCGCCTGCCGTTGTCAAGCAGCCGGGAAATGCCGAAATACGTGGACAGATCAGCCTGATTTGTCAGACTTGCTCCGGAACCCTTGACAAGTGTCAGGGCTTGTGCTATAATCATCTCAAAGACCTGGACATCTGTCAAGGCTTTACAGGATCCGCGGTCCATTTCAAATTACAGGAGGTAACAGATATGGCACAGGTAACAAAGGAAACCATGATCGGAGAGCTGCTGCAGATCAATATTGAGGCTGCTGCCCCCGTACTGATGGGCATTGGGATGCATTGTCTCGGATGTCCGGCATCCCAGATGGAGACCATTGAGGAGGCTGCCGGGGTACACGGGATTGATCCGGATGAGCTGGTGAAGATGCTCAACGAAAAGCTGGCCGAAGCATCTGGCGAATAAACAACAGCCTCCCTGCCGGACTGGCAGGGAGGCTGAGTTTGTCAAAAAAGTCTGTTTTGGGGAAGGCGTACTGCTGATCCGCCCCTCCCCCTGCCCCCTCCCCGCACGCGGGGAGGGGGTTTTTAGGTGTGGGGGCTTCGCCCC
>CACZPI010000044.1 GCA_902783005.1 uncultured Ruminococcus sp.
AGCCGCTATATCCTGGAGAAAAAGGACATTCTCGAGCTGCTCGTCAGGAATGACATGATGCACTGCCTGTATGATGTGCAGTATGCAAGCCTGATGGACTGCGGGCATTTCATGCAGGGCGTGCAGGGAGATGACCGGATCTATCTGATGGATTTCATTGCAAGCGGCATGAACAGCATTGCCAAGAATTTTGTCATCACCGGCGGCCATGCCGATGAGCAGACGCTCGAACACCTGATGTACAGACTGTTCGGCGGACTGTATTTCATCGGACACGGCAGATCCGGCGATGCCGCAGAAGGAGAAAACACCGTATGAATCCCAGAATCGTTGTTGTCAATGCCGGCCCGCGAAAGGGCTGGAATACCGATATGCTGCTTACCGAGGCGGCAAAGGGAGCGGAATCTGAAGGAGCCAGGATCGAGCGGTTTGATCTGTTCCGCCTGGAAAAATACACAGGCTGCATTTCCTGCTTCGGCTGCAAGCGGGAACGCTTCAAGGGGCATTGTGTCTGTCGGGACGGCCTGACACCGGTGCTCGATGCGATCCGGGAGGCGGATGGGCTCATCATCGGCTCACCGAATTACCTGTCCGGACTGACGGCATCCTTCCGCGCCCTGTACGAGCGGCTGATCTTTCAAAGCCTGACCTACAATCTGGAACAGCCCGTCTGCAACCGGAATGTGATCCCGGTGCTCCTGGTCATGACCAGCAATGCACCGGATACCATGTACCAGAATATGCTTGCGGAATACCGGCAGACATTCAGCCGCTTTGTCGGGCCGACAGAGGTGCTTGTCAGCGGCAATACCCTCCAGTTGAAGGATTACAGCAAGACCGACTGGCCGTGGACGATGTTTGATCCGGCTGCCAAGCAGGAACGCCGGGAAACGGTCTTCCCGGAGGAATGCCGCCGTGCCTTTGCGATGGGCGCGGAGCTGGTCACAGGGCGCAGGGACGGGTAATGCCCGGAACAGGACGGAAACAGAGGAGGCGGTTTCATGCGGATCAGAACGGCGGCATTGCTGACGGCGGGTGCCATGCTCCTGCCCGCATCGGTGCCGGCAGCGGCAGAGGACGGCTTTTATGAAGATTTCAGCGGTACGCGGCTCGATTCCGGCCGGTGGCTCATCGCGGAAAAGAACTGGGGCGGCACCGTGACGGAAAACGGTGTGACGTCCGATTATAACGGGGGCGTGCTTGCGGAGAATGTATCCGTGGCAGACGGCAATCTCATCCTGACCGGATACGGCAATCAGTATGAGGGCGATGTCCGCGGCATCAACCGGGACGGCACGCGCCGGGCGGACGGAAAGCGCTGCGGCGCAGCCATTGCAACGCGGGAATACTTCGGCTCGGGCAGCTATGAGATCCGTGCGAAGATCGCACCGGAGCTCGGGTGCTGCTCTGCAATGTGGACATTTGAATATGAGGAGGACTACAGCGGCGATACGCTGCAGATCACCAATCATGAGATCGACATAGAATTTCCCGGCCGGAATGCCGAGGGAGATTTCAGCCTGAATCATGCCCTCTGTACCACATGGGTGACGGAGGAGGATTACCGGACGGAATCCGTGGACTGCGGCGCACAGGCGGACGGGGCATTCCATACCTACCGGTTTGACTGGCACACGGGCAGCGATACGCAGACGCCGCGTGTCGAGTATTATTTTGATGATGTGCTGTGCTATACGGCGGATGCATACATTCCCACGAATGCGAGCCGGTTCTGGCTGGGGCTGTGGTTCCCGAAGCATTGGGCGGGAACGCCGGATTTTGATACGGCATCCTTTGTCATCGACTATGCAAAGTTCACCCCGTTTCATGAAAGCGGCGATACCCCGCAGCACGAATCCTATCCGGATCACGGCTGGGCGGAGGTGCCGGCCGACCTGCCGCGCGGCTGGCTTCTGTGGCACAGCTACACAAGCTATGCGGCGCTTGACAGCCGGCTGTATCTGCGCTTGCCGGACGGTACGGTCACGGAGATCACGGGAGATTTCCGGCATGCGATGAACGGCAGCTTCGGCAGGAGCCCTTCGCAGTTTACCTTCATGGCGATCGACCCGGCGGCAGATGAATGGGACATCTTCCTCTGGGATGCCGGAAGCACCCGCAATCTGACACCGGAGAGCGGCTTTCGAAATGAGGATCCGAAGCTGTCCCCGGACGGCAGGCGGATCGTATTCAAGCGCGGGAAATGGGATCAGGCTGCCGGCGATTTTGTGTATCAGCTTGCCATGCTTGACCTGGAAACGGGAACTGTGACAATGCTGACGGATGACAGCGCCGAGGAGGCAATGCCCTGCTTTTCCGCGGACGGAAATGCCGTGTATTACACCCGCTATACAGACGGGATCGGCGCCATTATGCGGATGGAGAACGGGCAGACGGAAACGGTTTTTGCTGAGGCAGGTGTCAATGCCTATTATCCGGTCGTGCAGGGAGATCTGCTGTATTTCACCAGATGGGAAAGTGCGCAGAATCACTGTGACCGGATCCTGTGCTATGACGGTGCGCATTTCACGGAAATGCCCTTTGATTCGCCGGACTATGACTGCTCGGATGCCTGTCCCGTGGGTGCTGCGGCCATGATCTACAGCAGCACGGCAAAGGGCAGCTATGACCTGTATTATTACGACGGGACGCATGCGGCAAGGATTGCGGAGAGCAGCGCGCAGAATGATCTTGGTGCAGCATTTTTTGCACAGGTGCGCGGCGATGTGAACTGCGACGGGCGCTTTGGCACTGCGGATGTGATCC
>CACZPI010000045.1 GCA_902783005.1 uncultured Ruminococcus sp.
ATGGAGCTGCGCATCCCGCTTGATGCGGCATCCGAGGTGATCTGGGACAATATCACGGACATGCAGCCCATGCCCGGCGTCAAGGAAATGCTTGCCCGGATGCGCAGCGAAGGAATGCGTACCGCCATCATCAGCAATATTGCCTGGTCGGAATCCTCGCTCCGTCTGCGGCTGGCACGCCATCTGCCGGAGCACACCTTTGAATTCATCATTGCCACCAGCTCCTACCTTTACCGGAAGCCGGATGTGCAGATCTTCGAGCTGGGCGCCCGGATGGCGGGACTTGCGCCGGAGCAGATCTGGTATGTGGGCAATGACGTGAGAAACGATGTATTCGGAGCCCATGCTGCCGGAATGTTCCCGGTGTATCTTGATGAAAGGCGTGTGCCGAGCAGCGTCTTTGAAGCCAATGATGCCCTCTACCCCGAGGTGGATTTCCCGCATCTGCGTGCAGAAAGCTGGGATGCATTTGTGCAGGTCTGGGACACATTGTCATAAGAAATGCCTCTCCCCTCAGAAAGGGGAGAGGCTTCTTTTCGTTGATTGCAGATTATTCCTGCATCGTCTCCTCCGGGATCGTCCGGTAGCGGCGCTTGCGTGCCTTTTTCTTTTCGGCGATGAAGCGTTCTGCAGCACGGTACAGCTTCCAGATCAGACGCAGCACATAGAGCACCGGCCAGATCAGGAGCGCAATGCAGATCCCCAGATGCACAGCCGTATCAAACTGAACGATCCTTGCCGCATTTTCCCAGTAGGGATAGGCAATGCCGTCCTCGCTGATGACCATTTCCTTCAGATGCCGCAGCGTCTTCCATCGGCCGGAAACGGAATAGCGGCCGGTATTGGAAATGACCTGCACGCCGTCCTGCATCTGCATGGGCTCCTGGATCAGATTCTCCGCAAAGCCCCGCACAGGATTCGGCAGCACCGCTTCATAGCATCCGATCCAGGGAGCTGTGCCGCCGTAATCTTCCCCCTGCCATTTTTCGTAAAGCGCATAGGAAATATACATCCGCGGTGCATCACCGTAAGCCCGTCTGGATGCTGCATCACGCTCCGGACGGACAACGCCGGCGATCAGAAGGCGCTGGTCATTGACAAGGATCTCCATGCCGCTGACATTGGAGGAGCCGAAGATCTGCCATGCCAGTGTCGAATCAATGACAACACGATCCTGCATCAGGTCATTTTCGGTCAGATAGGTACCGCTTTCAAGCGTGAACGGATGCATCGAAAAGAAGCTGCCGCCGACTGCCGTGACCATTGGCTGTGCTGTGGTACGGGTCGCGCCGTTTACCGGCATCGTGCCCACAGGCGTGCTGTAGGAACAATACCAGAGCTGACCGCCTTCAGAGGCTTCCAGAGAAGCATTAGTCAGTGCGGTATCGATCTGCTCCTTCAAGGAATCCACGGAGGTCTTGTCAAAGCCCGCATCCCGGTTTGCAAAGATGCTGACCTGACAGCAGGCATTTTCGCCCTCGCCCTGCCAGCGTTCAGCGGCCTGCTGGCTGATCTGCCCGGAGGCTTCCGCGCTGCTGATGCCGGCCGTCACGCCGCACAGAAGCAGGCAGCCTGCAGCGATGCACAGCGGAATGATCCGGCGTTTTGTAAGTTTCATGCTCATTCCTCCATCCGCACCTGCATTCCGGGTGTGAGCGGCTTTTCCGAGGTGGTGATGATGAAATCAGAATAGGACACATCTCCGGAAACGGCACTGTTGATCTCATCCGAAGCAAGCACCGTGACATTGGCGCGTGTCGCATAGTAGCGGTTTCCGAGCGGGGTGCTCTTGGAGGTCATGATCAGAACGAATTTACCGTCCTGATCGCTCTTGATGGCACTTGAGGGCACCACGCAGTCATAGCTGGCACTCGAGCAGGTGATAGAGAGGGCAAGCATCTGACCGGGCGTGACATCTTCGCCGGAAATATCGAATGTGAGCACCTTATCCTGGCTGGAGGGATTGTCGGTATCGGCGCGGCTGCTGATGAGCTTGGCGGTAATATCACTGTAATAGGCATTGGTGACCTCTGCGATGGTGCCGACCTTGACCTTGCGTGCCTGCTCGCCGGTAACGGTGAACTGCACAGTATAACCGGCATCTGTGAGATTGACAACGGCAAGTGTCATGCCGTCCATGACCTCATCGCCCGCAGCACAGTCAAGCTCGCTGACAATGCCGGCATTCTTGCTCTTGATCGTGAGAGAGCCGGAATCCTTCTGGAGCTTGGCAAGCTCATCCTTCTGCTTGGCAATGGCCTGCTCCTGGCTTTTCAGATCGAGCTTGTTGATCTGATCGGCAAGCTGGTCGTCCTTCTGCGTCTTGGCAAGCTCGGAGATCAGGCCGCTCAGGGTGCGTTCCTGGGTGGTCACAGCTTCCTGAAGGGTTGCCAGATCGGCTGTTTCACCCTGTGCATCATAGGCATTCATGATCGCTGCGGCTTCGTCTGCCGTTCTCTGTGCGGCATCCATATCATTCCGGATCGCCTGCACGACACTGCCGGCGGAGCCGTCCTTGGCAGACTTGGCGGCATCTGCTTCCGCCTGTGCGGCAGCAACAGCTTCCTTTGCTGCGGCGACCTCGGCTTCCTTCCCCTGGATCTGTACAAGCTCCTCTGCTGCCCTGGCTGCATCCTCGTGGGCATAACGCGCGGTCTGCTCAGCATCCTCCATGGCGCGTTTCAGCTCGGTGTCGCTTGCACTTGCTTCATAATCCGCCTTGGCGCGTTCATAGGCAATGTCTGCCTTTTCCGCTTCGCGCTCAAGCGAGGTGACCGTGGCCTGCTGCTCTGCGGAGGAAACGGTGACCGCAGCGGTCTTCTCCTCCAATGCAGCGGTTGCTGCTGCAAGCCGCGCAGAAGCAGCATCGAATGCGTCCTGTGCGCTGCGGCTGCCGGAGGTGTACTGGCTCGGGATCCCGTCAAGCTCCCCGGACTGTGCCAGCGCCAGATAGCCTCCCAGCTCGGTGAGCTGCGTCTGTGCATCGCTGGCACGCTTGCTGGCCTGTGCATAAGCAGCAGCAGAGATCTGGCTGCCTGCGGATGCTCTGGCGGCATTGAGCTTGTTGATCGCAGCCTGGAGATCGGCACGGGCATTGGCAATTTCCTGGTTCTTGTCCGCATAATCCGGTGCTGCCGTCAGAAGTGCCTTCTGATAGGCAAGCTCTGCCTCCTGGATCGCAGATTCGGCTGCCTTGATTGCCTCGTCGTCAACGGACGCTTCCAGGACAAAGAGGTCATCGCCGGCCTTGATCTCATCACCGACCTTGACCAGTACCTTGGAGACCTTGCGGTTTCCCTCGGCCTTGACATCATATTTCTGATTTGCCGTCACAAGACCGGAACCGCGCACCTTTTCATTGATCGTGCCGTAGCCAGCATACTGCGCACTGACGGTCGGCAGGCTGTGGTTCATGATGCTGTTCGAGAAAAATGTCAGCAGCAGCAGGATCACCAGAAAGATGATCAGGATCGTTTTGATCCGTTCCCGCCGCTTGGCGCTCTTGTTTTGTTCTTCCATGATATTCCCTCCATTATATGATCTCTGAAATCGAATTATCCCTTGACACCGCCGGAATAGGTGATGCCCTCTACCAGGTATTCCTCACCGTACAGGAACAGCAGCAATGCCGGGATCATGTAGACGACAGCCACCGCAAAGGCAAGCCCCACATCGCCGGTATTGATCTGCGAGAGAAATACCGACAGCGGGTACTGATCCTCACTGTCAAGCAGGATCAGCGGCTGCTCTACCATATTCCAGTAGTCAATGAACACCAGCAATCCGACTGAAAGCATGGCGCTGCGGCAAAGCGGCAGACAGATCTGGGTAAAGATCTGGAATTCTCCTGCGCCGTCAAGCCTTGCGGCTTCAAAATAGGCGGTCGGGATCCGGCGCATGACCTTGGTCAGCAGATAGACCGCAAAGGGCGAAAAGATGCCAGGGAGAATGATCGCCCAGCGTGTTCCGAGAATGCCGATCCAGTCAGAGACCAGATAGTTCGGCACCAGAGTCACCTGATAGGGCATCAGCATGAGAATGATGTAGGCAAAGAAGATGATCTCCCGGATCTTTCCCCGGAACCGGGAAAATCCATAGGCCGTTGCCGCTGCCAGAAGGATCTGGAAAACAGTGATAGGCACGACTAGAATAACGGAATTCCAGAATTTGATGAGATAATCCGGACTTTTGAACAGTACAGAAATATACTGCTGGAGGCTGACCTTATCCGGAATGAATTTCAGATTCAGCTCTTCGGCAATATAGGTTTTCTTGTCACTTGATGCACTGTCGATCATGGCACCGTAATTGGCCGTGATCTCCTTTTCTGTCATGAATGAGTTGCTGATCGTCAGCACCGTCGGCAGAATAAAGAGAATTGCGGCGATCAGCGCCAGCAGAAACAGCAGCGCCGTTGCGATATGGCCGCGTACCCTGCGGCTCAGATGCAGCTTCATTCCTCCACATCCTTTCCGAACCAGTGCTCGATCAGGAACAGCGCTCCGATCAGCACGATCATGACCAGACTCAGCAGCACCGCAGCACTTGAGAGCTTCTGGTAATCCAGTGAATTGAAGGTATTGTTCATGAAATGCTGCATCAGGTACATGCTCTCGAACGGATAGTCACCCGTCAGCAGATAGACCTCACGGAACATTTTGAAGGAGCTGATGATCGACAGGATCGTCACAAACAGAATCGTCGGGGACAGATAGCGCAGCTTGATGTGGACGAATTTGTACCATTCATCCGCGCCCTCCAGCTCGGCAACCTCGATGATGTCCTTCGGGATTCCCGCGATGGCGGACATGAAGAGGATCATGTTATAGCCCAGTGTTTTCCAGAGAAACATGACCGTGAGCACCATATAAGACCAATTGGTTTTCAGCCAGTCCACCGGTTCCATGCCGAACAGCGCCGTGACTTGATTGAGGGTGCCGTGGTAATGGAAGATGACCTGCCATACCAGAACGACCGATGCGATTGGAACCATCAGCGGGCAGAGAAAGCAGGAACGCAGCCAGCTTTTCCCGGGGATCCTGGAATTGAGTGCAAATGCCATCCAGAGCGACAGTACCACGGACAGAGGTACTGCGATCCCGGAGAAGATCGCGGTGTTTTTGGCTGCCCGGAGAAATGCGGCATTGCTGAACAGCTTTATGTAATTGTCAAGCCCCACGAAGTTGGAGAAAATGGGATTATCCAGCACTGAGTAGTAAATGACCACATAGAACGGAATGATAAAGAAGATCAGTACACCGATCAGGCTCGGTGCGAGCCATCCCCAGCCCTTGACCTCCTCGATGATTCTTCGCTTGCGATGCGCCTTGCGTACCGCTTCGGAGGGATTTTCCATAATACAACACATCCTTTATCCGTACCATAACTGTACTACTTATCATAGCACAGTTATAGTGAATTGTCAAGCACGAAAGTGCTGCTGCACCTTATTTATCATAGCATAATTCCTGTCAATTGACAAGACCCTGACGATCGGTTTAAGTAATTCTTAAATTCTTCGATTCTGACCTCTGTCATACATAAAAACAAATGAGAAGGCTCAATTATGACACTTTTTCCGTAAATTCCTGAAACTTTATATAAATGCACAATTTATGATTAAGCAATTTGTGCAGAATACCCAGATGATTGACGACTGCAAAAATTTCACAAATATAGTGTTGCAATCCGGTGAAATTTGTGATATACTGATAGTAGTTAAAAATGCGGATGCAGCATCCGCGATTCTGAACGGACAGGAGGGATTCGTTATATGATCGACGGTACGCCGATCGCTGCGCTTTGTATGTCACGGCTGCATGATACAGAAAACTGCCGCTTTATAGCGAATCTCAATGAGCGGCTGGTGGAGTCCGGCTGCAGTCTGTGGATTTATAATATCAATACTGACATGTACTGGAATGACGAGCATCCCCGTGCGGAAGCGGCTGTATTTGACCTGATTGATTATGAAAAGACCGATGTCATCATCCTCATGGATGAGAAGATCAAAAGCCATGAGATCGCCGGGCGGATCCTGAAGCGGGCCAGGGAGCACAATGTACCTGTGATCGTGGTGGACGGCAGCTATGAAGGCACCGTCTGTGTCCGGTATGATTATACCCGCGGTTTTGAACAGGTCTGCCGCCATGTGATCGAATACCACCAGGCGAAGCATCCGCATTTTATGGGCGGCTTTGCAGAGAATCCGTTTTCGATGGAGCGGCAGGAGGTATTCCGCCGTGTCTGCGAGGAGAACGGCATCCGGTATGATGAAAAGACGATGGTCAGCTACGGCAACTTCTGGGCAAAGCCTGCCAAGGCAGCGACCGAAGCGATCATTGCCTCCGGGAATATTCCCGACGCGATCATCTGCGCCAACGACATCATGGCCATCAATGTGGCAAGCGTTCTCTTTGAACACGGGATCCGTGTTCCGGAGGATGTGATCGTCACCGGCTTTGACGGCATTGATGAGATCTATTATTCCGTCCCGCCTTTGACCTCAGCAAGCTGCGGCTCCTCCGGATTTGCCGACAGTGTGTCTGATGCTGTGATGCGGTGTCTGCATGAGGGACTGACAGAGGGAGAGCATCTTGTCGAGCCGAGACTGATCCTGAGCGAATCCTGCGGGTGCAGCACATGTACCCCCCCGGCGGATCATATCCATACCTTCAATGACCGGTTCTACCGGTATCAGGATGACAACCAGATCCTTGCCGAAACAGGCGAACGGATGCAGACGGCGGAGGATTTTGCATCGGCAAGCTATACGCTGTTCCAGGATGTGATCCATGACATGACCTGCATTCTCAACAGCAGCTGTACGGATGATACAGTCAATTACTTCGAGACGAAGCGCGAAACGGCATTCGATGATGAAATGCTCATGTTTTTTGATACGGAGCTCAAGCCCTTCCGGCAGTACCGGATGTCACGCCGCGAGATCGTGCCGCTGCTGGGTACCCATATACGTTCCGGGTATCCGTTGATTTTTGTGGCACTGTCCTTTATGAATGTGCCGCTCGGGTATCTGTGTTTTCATTTTCACGATTATGAGATCACCGATTATTGCAAGGTACCGCAGCTTGTGACGGGTCTGAATACCGCACTCGGCGGCTTTATGAACCGGCGGTATCAATTGTATCTGCTCCGCAGGATCGAGCAGATGTACCGGTATGATTCCCTGACCGGGCTGCTCAATCGGCTGAGCTTTGCCAAGTCCTTTGCAGAGCTCAAGCAGATGCACGGCCATGAAGAAATGCCGCTGACGGTCATCCTGTCCGATCTTGACGGGCTCAAGCCGATCAATGATCATTTCGGCCACGCAGCAGGGGATAATGCCATTCATACCGCAGCAGTCGCGCTGCAGGCTGCCTGTCCGGCAGGCTCCCTGTGCGTGCGGTTCGGCGGTGATGAGATGGTAGCGGTCATTCCCGGCCAGTCGGAAGCGGAAGAGATCATCTCCCGCATCCATGGTTATCTGGAGGAATACAACACCCGTTCCGGTCTGCAATACCGGATCACGACGTCCATTGGTTTCTTCACCACGGTACTCCGGGAGGATACGGATTTTGAAACGCTTGTCCGGGAATCGGACGCGGTCATGTATCTGGAAAAACAGCGAAAAAAACAGAAATCATAACAAGCAGGTGCAGGGGCGAACCCTGCACCTGTTCTTTCTGTGTATTCATGGATGATTATTTCTTGCGCTTGCCGAGCTTCCGGCCGATGCGACCTAAAGTGTACGCAGCGGCAACACCGGCAGCCGCAGCACCGGCCAGCGGGAGAGCTGCCTGCTTCAAATCAAAGCCGCGCCGTTTCTCTTCCTGCGCCTCGGACAGTGTCGGATCCGGCGGCAGATACAGCCGTGCATAGTCCGGATTCTCCGACTTTGACGGAACTTCAAAGCTGTCAAGCTCCAGCATGCCGTCAAGCACCTGAATGCGCAGCGTGTGCCATTTTTCATGCAGATTTTCCAGTGTGAAGAATGCCTCACGCCAATTGGATTTCTGCACCCGGTATGCCGAGGAATACAGCTCACCGTCAATCCAGATCGCAAGGGACAGATCCTCTGTGCGTCCGAGCAGGGAAACGGCATTGCCGTAGAACCGGATCGCAGCGACCGCAAACCGGTCTGCAATGGCGCAGGTACGGTTCCAGCATTGATATGGTGCCATGCCTTCAAGCGTCCAGGCACCTTCTGCGCCGCCTTCCGCATAGGTCACGAATTCGGACAGGCAATCTGCACGGGAGACATTGGCAGGCATCATCAGCGCCACCGGCATTTCCTCCGCCGTCACGGAAAGGAAACGGTTGCGGTAGTAGGCACTTTGCAGGCTGATGCGGCCGGAACGCACCATGGAACCGGAGAGCTTCTTCTCACAGATCGAATGCCCGTCCGCAAAGCAGAGCACCAGCGCACCCAACGCACCAATACCGATCTTATGCGGTTTATCGAAGACAAAATCCGGAACCTCGCCGGTTTCCAGCACCTCATCCATATACCGCAGCTCGAATTTGCCGGTTGCATACAGCCGCAGGGAAATACCACAGGCTGCGCTGTCCGGACAGGTAACGGCGGAATTGTGCCGGATGCCGATGCCGATATAATTATCGGCCGCATCGCTTTCAAAGATTCCCTCCGTGACTGCCTGATAATTCGCCCACAGATCATCGCCAAGCAGCGTGATCGGTTCGGGGGTACCGCGGAAGCGCCAGTTTGTCGGAAGATGATCCTTTGTGATCTTCTGCTCCAGATAATTTGCATCATCCGTGTGTACGACTTCAAAGGCACCGCCCTGATCCGTCATGTACAGAGGAGCACCGCCGCGGGAACGAATGACATCCTCTGCATAGTCAAAGCGGTCGGTATACGGAAGCGTCAGACGCTTGCGCTGCGGGACAGGGAACTGCAGCTCCTGTGTGCCGCAGACGCGGGAAACATCCATTGTTGTGGCTGTGATAATGGAATGCGGGGCACACACGACCGGGAAGGCGGCTTCACCGTCCACCGGGCGTACCCGCAGCACCTGCGCCACACTGAACCAGTTTTCATCCGTATAGGTCGGCTCCGCGCTGCCTGCCGTTTCGATTAGGTAGACAGTTTTGGGCAGCTCTGCGAGATTTTTGCAGACAACCAGATAGGAACGCGGCACATCGGAATCATTGGCAATGTGTACGGTGACATGCTTTTTATCCGGTGATACCATCGAAAGATAGCTGTTTGTCGTTCCGGTAATGGTGTGGTTCTCCTCACCGTCGCCAAAGCACCCGGTTTCTGCAAAGCCCCATCCGGGTTTTGCAAAGCGGGTAAAATGGGAGGCGATCCAGAATCCGATATCCACGCTGAAATGCCCCGACCACGGCTCATTTGCCGTAATCAGCTGCTTCGGTGCATAGCAGGATCCCGGGTAATACGCGGAAACCGCCGGCTGAAATTCATACATGACCATCTTGCCGTGCGGATAACTGCCGATGATCCGGTTGGCCACATCAATCGGCCCGTTTTTTCCGCTCAGGCCGTTTCCGTCAGCACGGCAGGAAAGCTCCGGCACATTACACGGCGCAATGCCCTCACTGTACCAGATCTCCTTGCCGAATTGTTCGTGCAGGAGTGCGGTGTTTTCGTCGCCGTAGGTCGTGTAGTGCAGACCGATCACATCCACCGTATTTCGGAGTGCTTCATTTTCCAGCATCATGGCAGCAATTTTGCGGGATCCGACCTCATCGGATGCCACGATCCGGATGCGCTTGAAATCATACGGCGGATTCTGCTCCCTGTGCAGATGGCTGGCAAAATAGATCAGCCAGTCTGCGTCAGGCTCCTCTGTTTCGTTGGCATCCGGGCTGATGAAGTCAAAGGTCAGTCCGTAGGTGCGGTATGCTGCCTTGAGGGTTTCGGCATACCATTTGTACCGTGCGGCATAGCCGGCCTCACGGCTGAATGCAAAGGCATCCGTGACCCAGCGCGGCTCGCCCCAGCGCAGGAGATCGAGCGTCAGATCCGGGTTGATTTTTCTGGCATCCGCCGCAAGCTGAAAGCCGGCGCCGCGTGTGACATCGGCAGGCTCTCCGGGACTGCGCATTGTACAGGGCTCTGTGCCGGAGGAGGAATTGACATCTGCCCCCAGCTCGATTTTCAGGTGTGACAGCCCCGCGCCCTCACCGGGCGCAAACAGCAGCCGGAGGATCTCCTGATAGACTTCCGGATGCCGGAGCTTATAATCCAGCAGCAGTCGTGAGGAACCGTTGGCACTGACAAATCCAAGTCCGCGCCATGCCGCAGCGGGATCGCTCCGGACGGAATCACCGTCCACAAGGATCTGCTTCGGGGCTCTCAGGAGCTTCTGTTCCATACATCCAACCTCTTTTCTCTGTCCGTAATATAGGGGATTTCTTATTCGTTTCCGGAATCCGGAACGGCGATCAGAAATTTGATATTCTTACCTTCTTCGGTAAACATGCGCTCATGCTCAGTTTCCAGGTTCTCCGCAAAGCCGGATGCATGCAGATCCCGTGTCAGATAGGTAACGGTATAACCGGTCTCTGCCAGGTATTCAAGCGTTTCCTCAAACAGCTCGTCATCATCCGTCTTGAACCAGAGCTCGCCTTTGAGAAAGGGCTTGTATTGCACGAGCTGTCTCGAATGGGTGAGGCGGCGTTTTTTATGCTTTGCCTTCGGCCAGGGATTGCAGAAATTGATGAAAATGCGGCCGATATTGTCCTGCGCACCGAATGCCTCGTCCATGTGGGAGATGTTGTAAATCATCACCCTGACCTGATCGGCAGTTTTCTGGTGCTCTGAGAGCGCTTGTTCGATTTTGCGCTTGGCCAGCACCAGCATTTCATTTTTAATATCAATGGCAATATAATTCACATCCGGCCAGTGGATCACAGCCTGTGCTGCAAATCCGCCCTTGCCGCATCCGAGTTCGAGCCAGATGGGCTTGTCATTGCCGAATACCTCCTGCCAGTGATTCTGGTGTGCCTTGGGGTCACTGATAAAAAACGGACACGCCTCCAGCTCCGGACGCGCCCAGGGTTTGCATCGGATTCTCATGCTGCCTCCCTCTTACAGACCGAGCGACACAGTGCGTCCGGTCGGTTTATATGCTTCAAAGGTCACGCCTGCCATCCGGAACATGCGCTCCGAGGCAAGAATGGCATCTGTCCCGGCATACTTGTTGTCAAGGTAGACCACATGCCGGATGCCGCTCTGGATAATTGCCTTGGCGCATTCATTACACGGAAACAGTGTGACATAGAGTGTACAATTTTTCAGACTGACCGAAGCGCGGTTGAGGATCGCATTGAGCTCCGCGTGACAGACAAAGGGATACTTGGTGTCGAGAAAAGCACCCTCCCGTTCCCAGGGCATGTCCTCATCGGCACAGCCGGTCGGCATTCCGTTGTAGCCGACAGAAACGATCTTATTTTCCTCATTGACAATGCAGGCGCCGACCTGCGTATTGCCGTCCTTGCTCCGCTGGGCGGAAAGCAGGGCAATGCCCATGAAATACTCCTTCCAGCTGATGTAATCTGTTCGCTTCATGACTGTCTCCTTTCTCCGGAACATAACTGAAAATCAGCCCGCACAGAGGCGGGCTGAAAGACGAACTGTCAATTCTTTTTGCCTTTCTTCAGGCTCTCTGCAAGGATGGAATTGGACAGACTCGAGGCAGAACCCGGCATGGACGGAGCATCGGTCAGATGCGGCTTTTCCGACTTCATCGCACCCTCGTCCTTGGCAGCGACAACCTCCTCCATCGGAATGGCATCGAGCTCGTCAAGATCTGCAAATTCGTCTTCAGCTGCCGGCTGTGCAAGTGCTTCTGCCTGTGCAGCGGCCTGCTTCATGGCAGCTTCGGCTTCGGCAGCAGCGTGCTTCGCTTCTTCCTCCGCCTTTGCAGCCGCAGCAGCAGCCTCAGCCTCGGCAGCAAGGCGCTTGGCCTCCTCGGCCTTTGCAGCAGCCTCAGCCTCCGCAGCAGCGCGTCTGGCTTCTTCCTCAGCTCTTGCAGCAGCTTCTGCCTCAGCAGCACGCTTGGCCTCTTCCTCGGCCTTCGCCTTTGCGGCGGCCTCCTCCTGGGCACGCTCCTTTTCCGATGCTGCCTTGACAGCAGCCTCTTTTGCAGCAGCCTCCTCTTCGGAGATCTCTACAAACATTTCCTCTTCGGTCAGAGCACCCTCGATCTCGAGCTGCTTGACAGGAATGCGCTTGAGCGGAGAATACACAAATTTATTGCACGAAGCGGTTTCGTTCATGATACCCTTTTTATCGCAAAGGATCTTACCGCCGTCCTTGGTACGCTTACCGAACTGGCAATACGCGCACTGCGGCGTGATAGATTTATTGAAATAATTTGTTTTCTTACGGAATAAGCTTGCAAGGCCCATTACGATCACCTCATTAGAATCATATTTCATTTATTATACCATACTTTCTGAATTTTGTCCAGTCTTTTTTCAGATTTTTGCACAAACATGAAAAAAAGAGCCCTTAGCTTGACAAAAAAGGCGGGATATGGTATACTGTTCACACATTGATGACACCAAAACGGAGGAAGAGATCCATGCAGAAATCACCGACTGGAGCGTTCCCGGAGGGGGAGCCTGCACTGTACTGGGAGGGAAAACAGGAGGCTTTTGCGGCGGCGCAGAGCCCGTGCACCGCAAAGCTGTCCGCACCGCTGCCGGAGCAGGGAAATCTCTATCTGGAAGGGGACTGCCTGGATGCCGTCAAGCTGCTGCGTGAGCGGTATGCCGGCCGCATCCGGATGGTGTATCTCGATCCGCCCTACAATACCGGAAGCCTGCATGTCTATCATGACCGTTTCGGCAAGGCAGACTGGTGCAGCATGATGTATGCCCGGCTGCTTCCTGTGCGGGATCTGCTGACGGAGGATGGCGTGGTGTTTATCAGCATCGGTGAACAGCAGCTTCACATGCTTCTGTGTCTGTGCGATGAGATCTTCCGTCCGGAGAACCGGCTTGCCCTGCTGCACCGTGTCACCAAGAAATCGAGCAACAACGGCGATCATTTTTCGCCCTGTGTGGATTATGTGCTGATGTATGCAAGGGATGCTGCGCTTGTGCCGCCTTATACGGTACCACTTCCGGAAGAGATCGTTTCCCGTTACAAGCGGACGGATGAGCATGTGGCGCAGCGCGGCCCCTACCAGGAGGTCAGCCTGTACATGTCGGCTCTCAAGCATGGCGGTTCGCGCTATCCGATCACATGTCCGGATGGAAGCCGGGTCATTCCGCCCGATCATAAGCCCTGGCGTTGGAATGAAGCGACCTTTCGGAAGGGATTGTCCGAAGGCCGGATCGTATTCAAGGCATCCCGCCGCTCCCCGCTCAGGGATGCAGATACCGGACAGCGTGCAAAGTGGAATCTGTACACCAAAATGTACCTGTCTGAAAGGCAGCAGTCCGGGCTCCAGCCCAAGAATTTTACCGAGGCATTCCCGAATACCCTTGCAACGCATGAACTGCGCAGACTGGGGATCCCGTTTGATTTTGCCAAGCCCGTGAGCCTGATCGCATATCTGGCAAGGCTTCAGACAGCTGGGGAGGATATTGTGCTGGATCTGTTTTCCGGCTCCGGAACGACCGCCCATGCAGTGATGCAGCTCAATGCAGAGGACGGCGGACACCGGCGGTTTATTCTGGTGCAGCTCCCGGAGCCGACAGCCCCGGACAGCCGTGCGGCGCAGATGGGCTTTTCGGATCTCTGCGAGATCGGAAAGGAACGCATCCGCAGGGCAGGGGAGCAGCTTCGGCAGCAGTACCCGGAGCTGGAAACGGATTTTACCGTGCTGCGGATCCTGAAAGAAGGTGAAGACTGATGGAATGCGAAACCTGTGCCTATTATGCCTATGACGAGGAATTTGAGGAATATTACTGCACCCTGAATCTCGACGAAGACGAATATGCCCGTCTTGTACAGGGACAGTACAAGAAATGTCCCTATTACCGCGACGGCGACGAGTACAAGACTGTCCGGCATCAGAACTGAAAAAACGGAGAAGCGCAGTGCTTCTCCGTTTTTTGAATCATTTGGAATCGGACAGGTCCTTGTAGTAGAGCAGACAGTGGCAGTACCCTTCAAATTCCGGGTCTGCAATCTGCTCCCGGAATTCCTTGCACATGCATCTGGTATCCTCTGTCTGTTCAAGCCTGCACGGACAATAGCCGCCGGTGCGCTTCAATCCGTCGCGCACCATCTGCACGACCTGTTTGTCCTCATTGAGACGTACCATCAGACTTCCGCCCCGTTTCTGCGAAAGAGCTCGAGCAGCTCCTGCGGCTGACGAAGTCCCACGATAGTCTCTGCGATCTCGTCATTCCGAAACAGGATCATGGTCGGAATGGCAGACACCCGGTATTCCATGGCAAGGGCACGGTTCTCGTCCACATTGACCTTACCGATGCGCAGCCCCGGGAATTTCTGATTCAGCTCCTCGAGCACCTTGCCCTGCATCATGCAGGGGGCGCACCAGGTTGCCCAGAAATCGACAAGGATCGGTTCGGCTTTGGCTGTTTCGGCAGCGAAATTGGAATCGTTCAGTGTGATAATCATAATGATTTACCTCCGTATTCTTGGAATGTCCCGGATGTTCCGCGATGGTGTCAGCATATGCCAAAACGCCGGCAGACGATCCGCCTGCCGGCATGTATGGTTGAAAATGACCGGTAATTATTCAGCAGCAGATTCAGCAGCCTCATCCTCGGCGGCAGATTCGGCAGTCTCATCCTCGGCAGCGGAATCTGCACCCTCCTCAGCCGGAGCAGCGTCGCCCTCCAGGCCGGATACTGTGAAGTTGACCTCAACAGTCGTCCACTCGCTGAAATCAGCGGTATCTACGATCTGTGCGGAATAATCGGTGTCGTTGCCGTATACATTGCCCTCGGTGGATCTTGCATCCTCCGGAAGAGCATTTACATACGGATTGAAGATGTTGGAACGGGTCTCCTGACCGTCGTCAGAGGAAGTGTAGTTCTTGGCAGTCATGGCGATCTCGTTGCCGTCTACAACGATGCTGTTGATCGTGATGACAGCGCCCGGGAACTTGGTCTCGCCGTCCTTGATCATGACGGACATGAAGCTCAGACCCTGCGGAACATACTGGTCGTTCACATCGCCGGTGGTGTCATAGCGGAAGCCGTTGGTATCAGCAGTAACGCTTACGGTGTAATCGCCGTTGCCGGTAATATCCACAACGCCTGCATCATAGGACAGCATGTAGCCGTCAGCCGTAGAGGAGCCCCAGTACTGGATCCACCACTGGCCGTCAACGATTGCCAGATACGCCTGACCGGAAGCGGCGTCCTTTGCTTCCTCGAATGTAACGTCACTGTCGCCGCCGACCTCGACAGCGTTGCCCTCTTCCTCGGTAGTTGCCTCGGTCTCAGCCTCGGTGGTCTCTTCCTCAGTGGTAGCCTCCGTCGGAGCCTCAGTCTCTGCAACAGAGCTGGATGCGCCGCCGCTGCAGGCGGTCGCTGTTGCGCACAGCATCATGGTAGCTGCCAGACATGCCAGAATCTTCTTCATGTTTCTCATAGTTATGATCCTCTTTTCTGTAAAATGATCGGTCTTCTATACGCCGTGTTTCTCTCCGGCACTTCTATCATACACGATTTTACAAAAGATTGCAAGATACAAATATCATAAAATTTTCGGAACGATAAAAGCCGGTTTTGTACTCGATTCACAAAAGAAATGACAAATTTTATGCAAAATGACAGACCCAGTGCAGGATTTGTCATTTTTGTTACGCATTTGTGAGATCCGGTCTATCAGCCTTCATCCAGCTCCATCAGCTCTTCAAAGCATTCCTCGGTGCGTGCTCTTGCGTCACCGATCTGGTTGCAGACCTCCTGCAGCTTCTGGTAATCCTGTGCGATCTCCGGCTCTGTCAGCTTTGCTTCCATCTCTGCGATGGCGGCTTCAAGCGCTTCGATCTCCGCTTCAAGCTCCTTCATCCGGTTGCGTCTTGCGGCGTCAGCGCTGCGCTGTGCCTTGGAACGGTGGGAGGATGCCTGGGATTTCTGTTCTCTGGCCTTGGCGATCTGCTGTGCCTGTGCTTCTGCGGCTGCGGCAGCCCTGGCCTTTGCCTTTTCTTCCAGGTACTGCTCGAATCCGTAAGGATGCAGCACCGCACCGTCCGGTGTCAGCTCCAGGAGCTGTGTGGCAAGGCGTTTGAGGAAATACCGGTCATGCGAAACAAACAGCATGGTTCCGGTGTAAGCGTCCAGCGCTTCCTCAAGCACTTCTTTCATTGGCAGGTCAAGATGGTTTGTCGGCTCGTCAAGCAGCAGCACATTGGCGTGCTCCAGCATCAGAAGCGCAAAGCAGACGCGGGCGCGTTCGCCGCCGCTGAGCGCAGAGATCCGCTTGAATACGTCCTCGCCTGTGATGCGTACCTGCCCGAGGATCGACCGGATCTCTCCGTCAAGCATAGCAGGGAAGCGGTCATGAAGCTCGTCGATCACGGTGTTTTCCGGATCCAGATTGGTGCTTTCCTGATCGAAATAGCCGATCCTGATATTCTTATTCCACCGCATGACGCCCTCGTGCGGGAGTGTACCAAGGATCTCCTTTAATAAGGTGGATTTGCCGATGCCGTTGACACCGATGATACCGAGCTTTTCGCCGCGGCGCACGGCAAATTCCACATCGGACAGGAGCGTTTTCCGGGACGCACCGGATCCGACTGAAATATCGGCATTTCTGACCTCCAGCACATCCAGCGGGGGCTCGACCTCATAGGTGAAGCTGAGTCCGGCGCGTTTCTGCTGTGTGACAGGCTTTTCAATGCGCTCCATTTTATCGAGCTGTTTCTGGCGGGATTTTGCGCTTTTGGAGGTAGAAGCGCGTGCCATATTTCTTGCCACATAGTCTTCGAGCTTGGCAATTTCCTTCTGCTGCATGTCGTATTCCTTCTGCTGCCGTTCTACGGCGGCTTCCTTCAGAATGGTATATGCAGAATAATTCCCGCGGAACCGTGTCAGACGACCGCGTTCGATCTCGCAGATGCTTGTGCAGAGCTTGTCCAGAAAATACCGGTCATGTGAAACGATCAGCAATGCGCCCTTGTATCCCTGCAAATATTCCTCGAGCCATGCGATGGTATCGAAATCCAGATGGTTGGTCGGCTCGTCAAGGATCAGCAGATTCGGGGCTTCAAGCAGCAGCCTTGCAATGGCAAGGCGTGTTTTCTCACCGCCGGAAAAGCTCGACACAATGCGATCAAAGGTCTCATCCCCGAACCCCATGCCGTGGAGCACGGTTTTGATCCTGACGTCGATCAGATAGCCGTCATTTGCCGTAAACCATGCAGAGAGCCGGTCATATTCCGCAGCATTGTCCATGCTGCCTGCCTGCATTTCCGCTTCAAGATCATGCAGCCTTGCCTGGGTTTCGAGCAGGGCAGAGAACACGCTGCGCATTTCGGCCCAGACGGTGCTTTCCGAATCGAGCGCCGCAGACTGCGCCAGATAGCCGACGGACGTTTTGGCAGCGCGGACGATCTGTCCGTCACCCTCCTGCATGTGGTCGGGAAGAAGCTGGCCAAGCAGGAGCTTGAGCAGAGTGGATTTTCCACATCCGTTGGCACCGATCAGACCGATCCGGTCTGTGTCCTCGATCTGTAGGCTCACATCTGTGAGCAGGGGTTCACCGTTGAATACCTTGTGGATATGTTCCGCTTTCAGCAGCATAGTATCACCTCGGACGATTGATATGGATACACTGATCTGATCCATGATACATAATTACTCAGGTTAAATAAAAAGCTCTGACAGAAGTCAGAGCTTAATTTCAGAAGGGTGGATAGTCGGATTCGAACCGACGGTCTTCAGTGCCACAAACTGACGCGTTAACCAGCTACGCTATACCCACCATCGTCTGTCGTTTGACGACTTATATATTATAGCACATCCTATCTGAATTGTCAAGTGTTTTTTCAAAAAAATCTGAAAAAATCAGAAAATCCCCGAAACCGGGGATTTTCTGGGTTATTCAGCCGGGATCGTTTCTGTGACAGTTGTTTCTGTCGTTGCTTCAGAAGCAAAACCGGAACCAAAAACAGTGCTTTCCGGAGCTGTGTTTTCGGGTTCATACCGGAACCAGAAGGGAATGTCTCCGGAGAAATACATCCGCAGGATCAGCTCCCATTCATCCTCGCTCAGATCGGAGCCGTATTGCTCGATCAGCTCCGGGGGTATCGTGAAGACTTCTGATGCGGTGGTGACGATCGTCGTTTCAGAAACGGTTGTGGTTTCTGCGGTGGTCGATGTACTTGTTGTGCTCTGCGGAAGTGTTGTTTCTGTCGCAGATGAAGCGGTGGTTTCCGCCTTTGTTGTTGTGGCCGCAGCAGCCTGTTTCCGGGAAGCTGCGGATGTGGTCGTCTGTGCTTCGCTCGTTGTGGAAGCAGCGGTGGTCGTGGTCTCGGAAGCGGTGGTGATTTCGTCGGTGGTGGTCTCGGTTAAAGTGGTTTCGGTTGCAGAGGTCTCGGTCGTTTCTTCTGTGGAAGCCGTTGTGGCGCTGACGGTGACAGCGGTCGGCTCGGTCGGATCAACAGGGGGATTCTGGGGCTGTCTCGTCAGGGCATATACAGCCGAACCGGCGATGACGGCTGCACAAACAGAGGATGCAGCAGCGGTGTACTGGATGCGCTTGAGCTTGCCGCGTGCGATGGCAGCACCGCGGAGAACGTTCTGCGTTACTTCATCATAAGTCCTCACCGGTATATCCCTCCTTTTCCAGAATTTTCTTTAGCTGCTGACGCGCCTGGTAGGCGGTTGCAGTCGCCTGCTTTTCAGAGCAGCGCATAATCTGTGCCGTTTCTTTCATGGACAGATTTTCAAAATACCGAAGATACAGCACCTCACGGTAATCCTGCCGCAGGCGCATCATCGCGTGGTGGAGCTGACGCTGTGACTGCTCCATTTCCATACGCGATTCCACCGATTCCGTTTCGTCCGGCAATTCCTCCATGATCTCCGGGGTGATGTCTGCAAATCTGTTTTGCTTTTTGAGATAATTCAGCGCCATATTACGGCATATTTTGAACAGATATGCCTTGAGCTGATGCTCTTCGCTGAATTTCGGACGTTTGACGCACAGCTTGATGAGAGCCTCCTGCGCGATGTCTTCGGCATCCGGCATGTTATGCACATAGCCGTTTGTAAACAGGAGCATGCTGTCCCAGTACAGCTCTACAATGGTCCGCATCTCAGACTGATCACCCTTCAGAAAACGGAGGTAGCTTTCGATACCCGTTTCCATTTCAGCCTCCTTGCCACTGACTCTCCACTAATATAACAACCGAGAGAGAAAAATATTGGCACTTGTCATAAAAAATACAAAAAAATTTCCCGAAATTTTTACTTACCGCATCTGCAGCGGTCTCTGGAAGTGTGTCGGCATGCCGTTTTTCATGTAAATGCCGACCTCGCCCTGAACGAGCGGCAGAAAGTAGGTGATCGCATCATCCGTGACCTGGTTGCCCTCGGGAGTGATCCACTTGGCAGGGAACATCTTCTCGAGATTTGCCACGTTGGATGCATCTGTCATATCAATGGTGACAGCATACGGCGCATCGCTGACACGGCGGAAGAACATCATCATGCCGGTATTTCCGTCGAGTGCAGCCCGCAGGGCGTGACGTCCGATGCGTTCGGCTTCGTCAATGTCTGTCTTGGAGCAGATGTGCGAGGAGCAGCGCTGCATGACATTCAGCTCAATGGAACGGACCTTGCATCCGATCTTGTCTGCGACAAGGCGTTCCAGATATTTTCCGACACCGGAGAGGTACTTGTGACCGAATACGTCTGTGGCACCCGACTGGAATTCCTCCATGCCCGGATCGTATACGCCTTCGGAAACGGCGACCAGAACGGCCTTGTGCTTGGCCATTTCCTTGCGCACATCCTCAATGAAACTCTCGGCGGAGAAGTCGCCCTCCGGCAGGTAGATCAGATGCGGTGCCTCCTCGCCGTTTGCACGGAGAATGCAGGTCGAAGCAGCAAGCCATCCACTGTGCCGTCCCATGATCTCCACGATGGTGACGGACGGGATGCTGTAAACGCTGCTGTCGCGGATGATCTCCTGAACTGTGGCAGCCACATATTTGGCAGCGGAGCCGAAGCCCGGTGTGTGGTCTGTGATCGGAAGATCGTTGTCGATCGTCTTGGGAACACCGATGATCCGGATGTCCGAGCCGACATGCTTCATGTATGCAGACAGCTTCACGACCGTATCCATCGAATCATTGCCGCCGATGTAGATAAAGATCCCGATTCTGTGCGTGGTCAGGGTTTTCATGATCTTTTCGTAGACCTCCGGGTCATCTTCGTAGGAAGGCAGCTTGTACCGGCAGGAGCCGAGAACGGTGGATGGGGTCTGGCGCAGCAGCTCCATGTCTTCGTTGGAGCGGATAATGGTTTTCAGATTGACCAGCTCATCCCCGATCATTCCCTCAATGCCGTTGATCGAGCCGAAGATCGCGTCGATCTCCTCTGTCAGCAGCCCCTGCTTGAAAACGCCGACCAGGCTGGCATTGATGGCGCAGGTGGGACCGCCGGACTGTGCAATTGCAATATTCATAAATGAAACCTCCCTGAATTTGACGCGCCGGCACATGGCTACCGGTGCATAGATATAATTAGTATACCACATTTTTGTATGAAATGCAAGCATTGACAGAAAAAACGGGACAAACGCAATCATAATAGTCAGGCTATCAGAAGAAAGTTCAGTGAAATTCCGGATTTCCTCTTGCAATCTTCTGTATTCTGTGCTATAATGTAGAGTAGAGTTGTGCGGTCTGGCGGCATCACGAGCCGGAGACCGGGCAGGCTTATCGCATAATACCACTAATTTTTTCGTGCCATACGCACGGTAAGGAGAGTAACTATGCCAAAAAAACAGGATATTCACAAGATTATGATTATCGGCTCCGGCCCGATCATCATTGGTCAGGCGTGCGAATTTGACTATTCCGGCACGCAGGCCTGCAAGGCGCTTCGCAAGCTCGGTTATGAGATCGTGCTTGTCAACTCCAACCCTGCAACGATCATGACAGACCCTGATGTAGCAGATATTACCTACATCGAGCCGCTGAAT
This sequence comes from uncultured Ruminococcus sp., assembly GCA_902783005.1. Taxonomy (GTDB): domain Bacteria; phylum Bacillota; class Clostridia; order Oscillospirales; family Ruminococcaceae; genus UBA3855. The sequence goes on from CACZPI010000045.1 coordinate 21,134, forward strand.
CTGCATCGCCTGACGCAGATCATTGATAAGGAGCGTCCGGATGCGCTGCTGCCGAACCTCGGCGGTCAGTCCGGTCTGAACCTCTGCTCGGAGCTTTCACAGGCCGGTGTGCTTGAAAAGTACGGTGTACAGGTCATCGGTGTGCAGGTCGATGCCATTGAGCGCGGCGAAGACAGAATCGAATTCAAGGAGACCATGACGAAGCTCGGCATTGAAATGCCGCGTTCGCATGAGGCATACTCCGTGGAGGAGGCTGTCAAGATCGCTGAGGAGCTGCATTATCCTGTGGTACTGCGCCCGGCTTACACCATGGGCGGCGCCGGCGGCGGCATGGTATATAATGTAGATGAGCTCAAGGTCGTATGTGAGCGCGGCCTTCAGGCATCCCTCGTGCATCAGGTACTGGTCGAGGAATGCATCAGCGGCTGGGAGGAGCTTGAGCTTGAGGTTGTCCGTGATGCCAAGAATAATAAGATCACGGTCTGCTTCATCGAGAATATCGACCCGATCGGCGTGCATACCGGTGACTCCTTCTGTTCTGCCCCGATGCTGACCATCAGCGAGGATGTTCAGAAGAAGCTCCAGGAATATTCCTACAAGATCGTGGAGGCCATCGAGGTCATCGGCGGCTGCAACTGCCAGTTTGCGCATGATCCGGTTTCCGGCAGAATCGTTGTCATTGAGATCAACCCGAGAACGTCCCGTTCCTCCGCACTGGCTTCCAAGGCGACCGGTTTCCCGATCGCACTGGTATCTGCCATGCTGGCCTGCGGTCTGACACTCGATGAGATCCCGTGCGGCAAGTACGGCACCCTCGACAAGTATGTACCGGACGGTGACTATGTGGTAATTAAGTTCGCACGCTGGGCATTTGAGAAGTTCAAGGGCGCAGAGGACAAGCTCGGCACACAGATGCGTGCTGTCGGCGAGGTCATGAGCATTGGCAAGACCTACAAGGAGGCATTCCAGAAGGCCATCCGTTCCCTGGAGACCGGCCGCTACGGCCTGGGCTTTGCAAAGAACTTCCATGACAAGTCCAAGGACGAGCTGCTTGGCATGCTCCATGTTCCGACCAGCGAGCGCCAGTTCATCATTTATGAAGCACTGCGCAAGGGTGCTACAGTTGAGGAGATCTTTGAACTGACCAAGATCAAGCATTACTTCCTCGAGCAGATGCTTGAGCTTGTACAGGAGGAGGAGCAGCTCCTCACCATGAAGGGAAGCGTTCCGGCTGAGAATGTCCTGCGTCAGGCCAAGCTCGACGGCTTCTCTGACCGCTACCTGAGCCAGATCCTTGACGTTTCCGAGGAAGCTGTCCGCGATGCCCGCTACCAGTACGGCATCAAGGAGGCATGGGAAGGCGTACATGTATCCGGCACACAGGATGCAGCCTACTATTATTCCACCTACCATCTGACCGAGGACAAGTCTCCCTGCAACACCGAAAAGCCGAAGATCATGATTCTCGGCGGCGGCCCGAACAGAATCGGTCAGGGTATTGAGTTTGACTACTGCTGTGTTCATGCAGCACTTGCACTCAAGAAGCTCGGCTTTGAAAGCATCATCGTCAACTGCAACCCGGAGACAGTTTCCACCGACTACGATACCTCTGACAAGCTCTACTTTGAACCGCTGACGCTCGAGGATGTACTGGCGATCCATGAGAAGGAGAAGCCGGTCGGCGTTATCGCCCAGTTCGGCGGTCAGACCCCGCTGAATCTGGCAAATGACCTGAAGAAGTACGGCGTGAATATTCTTGGCACCTCGCCGGAGACCATTGATCTGGCAGAGGACAGAGATCATTTCCGCGCCATGATGGACAAGCTCGGCATTCCGATGCCGGAATCCGGTATGGCTGTCAATGTCGATGAAGCACTGGAAATCGCAAACCGCATCGGTTATCCGGTCATGGTTCGTCCTTCCTATGTGCTTGGCGGACGCGGCATGGAGGTCGTGCATGACGACGAGATGATGCGCGTTTACATGTCCGCAGCAGTCGGCGTGACCCCGGATCGTCCGATCCTGATCGACCGCTTCCTGAATCATGCGACCGAGTGTGAGGCAGATGCGATTTCTGACGGTACACATTGCTTTGTACCGGCTGTTATGGAGCACATCGAGCTTGCAGGCGTGCATTCCGGCGACTCTGCCTGCATCCTGCCGTCGAAGAATCTGACGGACAAGCAGATCGAGACCATCAAGGAATACACCAAGAAGATTGCCGTTGAGATGGGCGTCTGCGGCCTGATGAATATGCAGTACGCGATCGAAGGCGATACGGTTTACGTTCTCGAGGCAAACCCGAGAGCATCGAGAACCGTTCCGCTCGTATCCAAGGTATGCAGCATCAATATGGTGCAGATCGCTACCCAGATCATCACCTCCTCTCTGACAGGTCAGCCTTCTCCGGTTCCGGAGCTGCGCAACCATACCATTCATCATTACGGTGTCAAGGAGGCGGTCTTCCCGTTCAATATGTTCCCGGAGGTTGACCCGCTGCTCGGACCGGAAATGCGTTCGACCGGTGAGGTGCTCGGTATTTCCGAGAGCTTCGGTGAGGCATACTACAAGGCTCAGGAAGCCACCCAGACCAAGCTGCCGAGCGAGGGCACAGTTCTGCTGAGCGTGTGCGAGCGCGATAAGCCCGAGCTTCCGGAGCTGGCAAGAGCCTTTGACGCACTGGGCTTCCGCATTCTGGCTACCCACAAGTGCTACAAGCTGCTCAAGGCTGAGGGCATTCCGTGCGAGCGCATCTTCAAGATGTATGAGGGCGGCAGACCGAATGTGGCCGACAGCATTGCCAACGGCGACATTACCCTGATCGTCAATACGCCGATCGGCAAGGAAAGCGCACATGATGACAGCTACATCCGCAAGGCGGCCATCAAGCACCGCATTCCGTATATCACCACCATGGCCGCTGCCAAGGCAGCAACCGAGGGCATCCGCGCTCTCAAGGAAAATAAACACTTCGGCGTGAAGTCCCTGCAGGCACATCACGACGAGATCGAATAAGCACCTGATTGACGGAGGCTGCTGCAAGGATGCAGCAGCCTCTGTTTGCAACAGAAGGAGCAAATATATGAAAGACAAGGCACTCACCCCCAAATTTCCCGTGATGCTGCACGGCGGCGATTATAATCCGGAGCAGTGGCTTCGCTATCCGGATATTCTTGACAAGGACATTGAGCTGATGCGCGAGGCGCATATCAATGTTGTCAGTCTTGGCATTTTCTCGTGGGCGGATCTGGAGCCGGAGAAGGACGTATTTACCTTTGAATGGCTCGACCGTGTCATCAACAAGCTCTGGGACAACGGCATTCATACAGTGCTGGCGACCCCGTCCGGTGCCCGTCCGCAATGGCTGGCACAGGAATACCCGGAGGTGCTTCGTGTGGCAGAGGACGGCAGACGTAATCTGTTCGGACACCGCCACAACCATTGCTACACCTCTCCGGCCTACCGTGAACGTATCCGAATCATCGACACTAAGCTTGCTGAACGCTATGCATCTCATCCGGCAGTCATTCTCTGGCATATCTCCAACGAATTCGGCGGTGAATGCCATTGTGACCTCTGCCAGAATGCCTTCCGTCACTGGCTGAAGCAGAAATATGGCACGCTTGATGAGCTGAATCATGCCTGGTGGTCGCATTTCTGGTCGCATACCTATACGGAATGGAACCAGATCCATTCGCCGTCCTCGATCGGTGAGACCTCGATTCACGGGCTTGCACTCGACTGGAAGCGCTTTGTGACCGAGCAGACCCGCGATTTCATGCAGTGGGAAATTGATTGTGTCAAGGCGGTCAATCCGGAGATTCCCGTGACAGCGAATTTCATGGAGGTATTCAATTACGGCCTCAATTATTATGAACTCTGCAAGCCGCTCGATGTGATCTCCTGGGATGCTTACCCGGACTGGCATGTGACCTGGGGCAATGACCGCGTGGGCATGATCGCCAGCCTTTCACACGATATGATGCGCACGCTGAAGCATCGTTCCTTCCTGCTGATGGAGAATACACCGTCTACCACCAACTGGAGAGGCGTTTCCAAGCTGAAAAAACCGGGAATGCACCTGCTTTCGGCCGTCAATGCCATTGCGCACGGTTCGGATTCGACCATGTATTTCCAGATTCGCCAGAGCCGCGGCAGCACAGAGAAATTCCATTCTGCCGTCATTTCCCATACCGGCACCGGCAATACCCGCACCTTCCGCGAGGTGACGAAGGTCGGAGAGCTGCTGGAAGCGCTGACAGCGGAGGTATACGGGACAAATGCTCCTGCCGAGGTTGCCCTGATCTTTGATCCGGAGACCAAGTGGGCGCTTGACCAGTGCAACGGCCCGCGTAATTCGGGGCTCGATTATTTCGGCGCATTGTTTTCGTGCTATCACTACTTCTGGATGAGGGGCATCACGGTGAATATTGCCGATCCCCATGAGGATCTGAGCCGGTACAAGCTGGTGATCGCACCGATGCTGTACCTGTTCCGTGACGGATTCCAGGATCGTGTCCGGAAATTCGTCAGAAACGGCGGCACCTTTGTTTCGACCGTGTTCAGCGGGATCGCAGACAGCACCGATCTGGTGATGCTGGGAGAGGCGACGGAGGAAAAGCTCTCGGATGTGATGGGCTACTGGATCGAGGAGACCGATGCACTGCATGACGGTGAGACCAACAGCATGAGTGCCGGCCGGTATCAGCTGACCGAGCTTTGCGAGATCCTGCATCCGACCACCTGCGAGGTGCTTGAGACCTACGATCAGGACTATTATGCAGGCTATCCCGTGGTGACCTGCAACCGCTATGAGAAGGGACAGGCATACCATATTGCGGCGACGGTACCGGAAGCCTATCTTGATGAACTGTTTGAGGAGCTTGCCGGGGAGCTGAATCTGACAAGCGCTCTGCCGGAGAATGTGGTGATCCCGCACGGCTGCAGCGTGACATGGCGCGAAGCAGAAAACCGCGAAAAGCTGGTATTCATTCAGAATTTCAGCGATGAGGAGCGCACTTTGAGCCTCCTGCCGGATTATCGTGTACTTGCCGTTTCTGAGGGAGCGCAGATGGAATCGAGCAGCATTACCGTCGGCGCATTCGGATATGCGATTATCCGGGTGAAGTAATGAGAGGCAAATTCCTGATACAGCTTCTGAAAAAGGATCCGAAACGCGGCATTGTGCTGCTTGTCATGGCCGTTATCCTTGGCATTGTGGCCGGGAAACGTGCAGAGGCGACAACCGGTGCCGGTCATGTCACGTTTACGGTTTCAATCGCATTGGTGATTCTGGTCACATATCTGATCTGTGCGGTATGGTATATCATGGATACTGCCAAGAATCCGCCGGAATCAAAGATCATGGACGAAACCCTGAAGGCGCTGATCGAACAGAAGCAGAAGGAAAAGGAGGAAGCTGCCCGGGCGGCACGGCTCCCTGAGAAGGATGCTTCTGCCCCGGAGCCTGTCATGCTGTCTGTACCCCGTTCCTATGAGCCGCCCGAACCCACACCGGAGCAGAAGGCGGTTCTGGATCTGGAGCTGGAGGGGCATGAATACGATTCTCCGGAGAAATTCCGGGAATATCTGCGGGAGCATCTTCCGGAGGAGATCGCAGAGGCGCTCTGGAACCGGCGTGATCTGTGCATCCCGATCGAATA
>CACZPI010000046.1 GCA_902783005.1 uncultured Ruminococcus sp.
AATGCTCGTCCAGACAAATATCATCCACCGACGGATAGGCAGTCGAGAGATACCCGAACACCTGATCGTTGTAATGCAGTGCGGACAGCACCAGCAGCATCGGTTCATGCGGCATTTCCAGTGCCGGCAGGATCTGCTGCGTCGGGAAATGATACATACAGGATGCGTTCTTCGGCAGCCGCTTGGAAAGCAGCAAAAGCATCTGCTCTGAAAACGAATCCTTCCGGTAATGGCTCGGATCCCTGAGATCAAATGTCCAGTCATCAAACAGGCAGACATCGAGCCAGAGAATATCAAATTGCGTATACGCCAGCTCGTCGATCTGCGCGGATAATTCCTCCAGCGAATCGGCACCGGAGATGCGTGAGAGCTGGTTGGATGCCATGTAATACTTCCGGCGTTCATACAGCTCCATGCGGCTGACAACATGACTTTTCATGGGAAGTGGTGCGTCCCCGGTCATTGGCGGACACCCGCAGGAAATGCCCTGCTGGATCACTTGTGATGCATGAGAAATGCTGCATGTCTCTCCGGTCAGGATCTCATGCAGGCGGCAGACTGCCCGGATGCCAAGGTTCTTTTCTCTGCCTGTGACGGTCGTGAGCGCCGGGGTATGCAATGCCGCACGCCAGCCGCCGTCGTAGCCGGTGACGGCAATTTCCCCCGGCACACGGATGCCGTGTTCCGACAGCCGTTCCATGAGCGTCATTGCCATCACGTCATTCGCGCAGACAAATGCCTCCGGTTTGGGGATGCTGCCGTCTGCGATGCCGTCGGCAATGTCTGCCGGCACCTGCTTCCAGTAATAGCCGTAAAACACCATAGATTCGTCAACGGCAAGCCCATGCTCCCGCATCGCTCTGCGGTAGCCGTTTTCACGCTGCTGCGAGATCTCATGGTCAGGGACGCCGCCCAGAAATGCGATATTCGTAAATCCATGCTCTTCGATCAGGTGCTTTGTGACAAGGTATGTGCCTTCCTCGTGTTCCGCAAAGACGGATTCCATGCCCTCCATTCGTTCATCGAGCACCACACAGGGAATTTGCTTTTCCTGCAAGAGCGCCGTGACCTGCTCACGCATGACAGCCCTGTGGAATCGTGAGGCAGCAAAGATCGCGCCGTCAAACGATGCTGCCGACAACAGATGATAGATGCTCTCCTGTCCCTGCATATAGGGTGTGGCATAGCTGTCGGAGATCACATTGTAGGTATCCGTAAGGATGAGGACATCATAGCCGAGTGCTTTTGCCGTTTCGTGAATCCCGCCGATCAGTTCGGTTTCCAGAATGTCGCAAAGCTCCGGCAGAATGACAGCGATTCGTTTCCGCATAGGCTCGCCTCCTTTGATTATCCCTATTATAGCATATGCGCCGCAAAATGTCAAAAACAAGGCCAGGACTTCTCAGGATGTCCTGGCCTTGACCCATATCATTTTGTGAAATTGCCGATCGTCAGACCGAGTTCCCTGGTCTGCGCAGCGATGATGCCGGCAACGACCGCTGCACCCTGTTCGGAAAGGTGCGTGTTGTCAAGCGTTGTATGCTCGGCATCGACCCAGCAATGGAGCGCTGCGGTATTGTCTGCGCCGATCTCGTTGTAGTACGCCGTCGTCAGCGTCGTCGCATCAATGACCGGCACATTGTAGTCCTTGCCAAGCTGGATGAGCGCCTGCTGGTATGCCGTATGTGCGGCGTAATTCGGTGTGCCGTCTGCACTGCGGCGTGTGATCGGGGTCACAAGCACCGGAACTGCACCGGCTGCCTGTGCAGGCTTGATGTACTTGTTGAGAATGATCCATTCGTAGGAATACCGTCCGGAAGCATCCTTGCCTTCGCTGTCGAGCGTGGACTGGTCAAGTCCGGCATAGGTGCCAAGCCCCGGATAGGTCGCTTCATCGGTCTTTTCGTCATTGTGTCCGAACTGAATGAACAGGTAGTCACCGGCGCCGATATTCCCCAGAAGCGTCTGGTAATTGCTCTCTGTCAGGAAGCTGCGGCTGCTTCTGCCGGAGAGGGCGTAATTGATGACCAGCCCGCCGTTGTACTGCTCGCCGAGCTTCATGCCCCAGCCGTAGCGGTTGTAATCGGTGCAGGTACTGCCGGTGTATTCACAGACGGTGGAATCACCTACAAGATACATCTTGCCGGAGAGCTGGAAATTCGCAGGCTCATAGCTGTTCGAGGACTGTGCTTCTGTGGGAGCTTCCGTCGGCGGCTCCGTTACAGGCTGAACAGGCATTGCGCTCTGTGTGCCTTCGAGCAGCGCACGTTTGAGCAGGGCAAGATCGAATACATCGAGCTTTTCATCATCGGTAAGGTCTCCTGCCCTCCATTCCGGGAGCTGCGTGTCCGGAACAGCATGCAGCCACTTTTGAAGCGCTGCGACATCTGCCACAGTGAAATCGCCGTCTGCATTCAGGTCACAGCGGAAGCCCCTGGCTTTCTGTACGATCACGGTGTAATTGAGGCAGTAGGCAGACTGCTCATTGCTGCCGAGGGTGAGGGTGTCTCCTGCTTTCAGTGCGATGCTGTAGAATACAAATGTCACATCATTGCTGGAGGTCGCTGTCAGGGAAGTCTTGGTGAAATTCTGCATCCAGGACGGTACATTTTCCACTCTGGAATCGAGCCCCACATAGACCGTGCAGTCTGCCGCAGCGGTCAGAACTGCCAGATCGCCGTTGGAATTCTTGGCATCACAGGCGGTCTGAACCAGTTCAGAGGTGATCAGTGTGGAAGGCAGATAGGTGAATGTAAAATCACGGTCGCCGTAGATCGTGCCGCCGATGCTGACATTGGACTGGATCCCCCAGTTCTGATAGGTGTTTCTGTCCTTCAGGTCAAGCTGCCCAACAAGCGTGCCGGTAAGCGGGTCGATCTGGATTTCCTGCATTTCCGTTTCCGGTGCAGTCACATATCCGGCAGACGGAACGCCTGCTTCTGCAAAGGCGGCATAGGTCATGGCAGATGCGCTGGACTTCGAGCCTGCGTTCTGCATGCAGTAGGCCTTGACATCGTTAGCAGATTTTGCGGTATAGCTGTAATTTGAGGCCGGCCGCCATGTGCAGGCTTTTGCATAGCTTGCGGTCAGGCTGTAATTGGAGCCTGTCAGGATCGAGCCGGAATCGGTATAAACACCCGGATAGACTGCGGAAATATCACTGCCGGGACGGTCGTTGACAACGGAGCCCTTGCCTGTTCCGGCTTCAAAATAGTTGCTCTCGGAATACAGCTTGCAGGCGGTATAGATCGTATAGCCCATGTCGAAATTCACGACGTAGTTATTGAAGCTGTGGAAGTAACCGTAGCGCATCAGACCCGGCGCACGGGTGATGGTGTTGTTGTAATAGTTATCGCAGAGGGTGATGCAGGGTCTTCCGTTGTAGGTGTCATAGGTCTCCTGTGTATCGGTCGGATAGCCCATGAGGACGCCGTATTCATGATGCCCGAAGGTACAGTCGGAAATCGTTGCATAGTCTGCCGTGCCTTTGAAATTCAGCAGCTTGTCCCAGTCATCGGAGCCGAGTGTCGAGGTCTCGATCTGGGTGTGTCCCTCCAGATCGCAGTGGTCGATCCAGTAGTTCCAGCCGTAGGCGAATTCCCAGATGTTGTCGGTGTTCAGCTCCGTGTCATGGGTGCAGTCGATGTTGCGGATAATGATGTCGTGTCCGGGGCCGTAGGTTTCATTATAGGTGCGGAAATAGACATTGTAGAGCTTGTGCGCCGCATAGCTGCCGATGATGGTCTTGTTCGGCTGGAGGTAGATGTAGTTGTCACGGCAGTAGTAACGCTTGCCGCCGTCCGAACCAGTGGAGATCTCATAATTGGCGCTGCCTGTCTTGCCGGAGATGTCCTTGGTAACAAGGATGGTCAGCGGTTCAGTGCTGGTGCAGGCGGCATTCAGTTCATCGAACGTCGTGACCTCAACGATCCTGCCAAGCGCACCGCCGATATCGGAGGCTTTCAGCTTGCCGGAGAAATCCGTGCAGCATCCGGCAAATCCCTGCAAGCCGGCGGTACTCAGCAGCCATTTCTGACCGTTTGCCCCGGTGTAGGCAGAGAGCGAAACGGTATTCGCAGCGGAATCCCATGTCAGCGCCATATCCGGATCGACATAATTGGTGATCTTGTAATACAGTGCTGTACCGTTTGCATCGTTGCCGACGGGTGTGACGTACCAGTGCTGCGCCTGCGCACTTTCCGAGCCGAAGATGACGCAGGATGTGCCGGAAGCCGTTTCGTAGCCAAGCGGCGTGATGAGCTTGCCGGTGCCCATGTTGGTGATCTTGTAGTACTTGCCGTAGCTGCTTTCACCGACGTAA
>CACZPI010000047.1 GCA_902783005.1 uncultured Ruminococcus sp.
GAAGCCGACTGCGCATTTTTCGCATCCTGCACCATGGCACCGAGAATGATCGCCGCCGTCAGCGCGATGCCCAGCGTCAGGGCAAGCTGCATGAGAACCCCCAGCCATCCGTAAGCCGGAATTTCCAGACCCAGCGTTTCGATCGCCGTGCGGGTATTGACCAGATCCGTGAAGGCCGCACCCACATCCATGCCGGACATTTCCACGCCGTTCGAGACCGTCATCAGCATGGATGCCGCGAATCCGAGACCGTATACCGCCGCATAGGTTCCCGCTACGATCAGCGCCGCAAGCATCTTGGCGCCGATGATCGTTGTGCGCGGTACCGGGGCGGAGAGAAGTGTTTCCAGGGTCTTGTCCGTCTTTTCGGCGGCAATGGCTGTGATGATCGTCTGCGCCGTCAGCACGACCAGCAGGAACAGCACCAGCGGCATGAGCATGTCAAACATGGCCAGCGACCTGACGACTGCCGCCGAATCTGCCTGCACCGTTATGCCGTTGGCGCGGGTGTAGGGAACGGTATCGACCGGATCCTCCAGGAATGCCAGATCGCCGGTGAGATATTCCTCGGAAAGCACCGCCTTGATGGCATCCGAAACCGTCTGTGCGCCGGTGCCGCCGATGGTCATGGCGACCGTGGAGGTCGAACGCAGCACGGAATAGCTTTCGATCGTGCAGCTCTCATGCCGTTCCAGAAGCGCCTCGGTCATGCCCGCCGGGAAGAGCACGGCGTCTGTCCAGTGGTGGGTATCGGCTTCCTGTGCGAAGTCGGTTCCGGTCAGGACGGTGTAGCCCTGTTCCTCGAGATACGCGGCCACATCGTGGGTGAATGCCGTATCATCGCAGTCAATGATCCGCACCGTGCCGGTATCGGCGATTTCTCCGGAGACCGTGGTCGTTATCAGCACGCCGAGGATCACGATGATGAAGAAGCTCACGGCAAGGCTGATGAGCATTTGCTTGTTGAAGAGCTCCGAGAGTTCTTTCTTTAATAAATGTGTCATACGCCCCGCACCGCCCTTTCAAATGCTTCCTCCAGGGTGGAGGCATCGTATTTGGCAAGGAGCTCCGCGGGGGTGCCTTCCGCGAGGAATTGTCCTTCCTTCATAATGGCGCCGCGGTCGGCGGTGGTGCTGATCTCCTGCATGTGATGGGAGGAGAGGAGGAATGCGGTGCCGTATTCACTGGCACATCTGCGGATGGAATTGCGGATGTCGAGGGAATTGAGCACATCCAGACCGCTGGTCGGCTCGTCGAGAATGGCGAGGGCAGGCCGTGTCATGACGGTGCGTGCGAGGACGAGCTTGCGGGTCATGCCGCGGGAATAGGTGGCGATCTTCTGCTTTAAGGCATCACCGAGCCCGCAGATCTCGCGGCCGCGTTCGACGCAGGCCTTCTGTTCCTTTTCGTCGTGGAAATAGAGCCCCGCGATGAATTTCAGGTAGTTCTCTCCGGTCATGGTGCGGTAGGCACCGGCTTCATCGGGGAGGTAGGCAATGTGGCGGCGCACGGCATCGGCTTCGGTGACGATGCTGTGTCCGGCGATCCTGGCATCTCCGGAATCGGGCTTGAGGAGCGTGGCAAGCATCCGGAGAATGGTGGTCTTGCCGGCGCCGTTCATGCCCATGAGCCCGTAGATCTCGCCCTCCTGAATGGTGAAGGAAACAGAGCGCACGGCCTGCTTCTGGCCATAGGATTTGCAGAGGGAAGTGACTTCAAGTGCTGGCATAGTAGGCCTCCTTTATGTCGTATTGATAAGTATAGTATAGCGCAAAATGCCCGCTGTGTCAATCGGTATTGTTCCAAAAGGGTGAAGCCGTTCCCGGACAGGGAGCGCAGCCCTTCCCGCTGTGTATCTCAAAAGGGGGTGCGGGGGCGCAGCCCCCCACGCTGCATCCCGAAACGGGGGTGCGGGGGCGTAGCCCTCCCCACGCTGCATCCCGAAACGGGGGTGCGGGGGCGCAGCCCCCGCAAGCAGGAACCCCCTCCCCGCTTGCGGGGAGGGGGCAGGGGGAGGGGCAAACAGGGCGCAGCCCCCATTCCAAAAAATGCTCCGATCGGACACGAAAAGGCAGTTGATTTTTTCCGGCAGATGTGGTACAATAAAAATATACTATGCACCGCAATGCGGGAAAGGAGCATTACCATGTCCATACACGAATCCGGGGAGGATTATCTGGAGACAATCTATCTGCTGACGAAGGAAAAACCCTTTGTCCGTTCGGTGGACGTTGCCAATGAGCTTGGCTATACCAAGGCAAGCGTAAGCCGCGCCATGAAGATCCTGCGCGAGGAGGGCTTCATCACCATGGGCGAGGACGGCGGTCTGAAGCTGACCAAGGCCGGCCATAAGCGTGCCCTCTCCGTCTATGAGCGCCATACCCTCATCACCGATTTCTTTGCCCAGAATCTGGGCGTCAATTCCGTGACCGCCGAAAAGGATGCCTGCAAGATCGAGCATGTCATCAGCGAGGAGACCTACCTGCGCCTGCGTGCATGGATGGTCGGTCAGGGATATACCCCCAAGGAGCTCAAATGACCCGACTGTCTATGCCGGAGCAGTTCGGTGCGCTTTACGTCTGTCCGGCATCCGGGGATCAGAATGCGCTGCATGCTGCGGCGCATTCTCTTTTGCAGGAAGCACTTGCCGATTATGCCGTCCCGGTGCCGTCCGCAAAGCTGTATTACCGCGAGGACGGCAAGCCATTTTTCACCGATGCACCGGGGCTGTATGTGAGCCTGTCGCATTGCAGCGGCATGGCGGCGGTGCTGCTGTCCGGGCATGTCTGCGGCGTGGATTGTGAACGCAGGCGCCCGCTGCGGGAGCGCGTGGTGCAGCGCGTCTTTGCGCCGGAGGAACAGGCGGCGCTGGCAGCGTCGGACGATCCGGATTTCCTTTTCACGCGCCTGTGGACGCTCAAGGAATCCTACGTCAAGGCCATCGGCACCGGCATTTCCTATCCGATGCGGGAGCTGTGCTTCACCCCCGGCACCGGGGAGATGCATTCCAACCGGCAGGATGCCCGGTTCTGGCACTGCATTGAGGGGGATTTCGCCGTCAGTGCGTGCATTCTGCACAAATAATGGATGTTGAATTTGTTTTTTTGTGTATTGCTTTTCTCCGGAAAAAGAGATATAATGTAAGTAGAAGTGTAAACCGGCTCTTTTGGGAAGAAAGGAGGATTTCCTATGAAAAAACAGTTTCTTTCCGTATTGCTTGCCGCCTGCCTGCTGGCATCCCCGCTGCATGCGTCCGCCGCGCCGCTGAATGATGATTTCATTGCGGAGAACGATGCTTTCTGCTACCAGAACTGCACCTTTTCCGTGAAGGATCCCTCCTTGCTGCCGGAAGGGGAGGACATTGCCTATTACGTCATCGTAACGGGTGTGA
>CACZPI010000048.1 GCA_902783005.1 uncultured Ruminococcus sp.
ATTGATCGTGGCCGCAATCATCTGCCTCATTGTAGTGGCAGGCGCCCACGGCAGCATGAAGCCGGTACACAATGCGCACGGTGCATCTGATTACATGGATAAGCAGATCCGCCTGACACTTGAAAAGGAGCGTCACACCCGCACGGAGCGTAAGCCGAAGGAGCAGAACCGCTCCAACAATCCGCCTTCCGCATCCGGCGGCGGGCAGCAGCGCCCGTAGAATCCCCAGCATCGTACCCCGCAGCGTCCCGGAAACGGGATGCCGGGAAAATAAAGCATGTATTATAGGAGGAAATGATTATGCAGTATGAAGTACACAATGCCCCGCTTCCGGTGCTCGTTGTCAAGCTCGAGGGCGGCGAATCCGTCCAGTGTCAGAAGGGCGCCATGTCCTGGATGACGCCGAATATCCAGATGCAGACCGGCATCGGCGGCGGCAAGGGGCTGCTCGGCGCACTCGGCAAGATGGCCAAGAGTGCTGTCACCGGCGAATCCGTTTTCCGCAACACCTACACCGCACAGGGTGCCGGCGAGATCGCCTTCGCATCCACCTTCCCGGGCGACATCATCGCATTTGATACCACCACCAATCCGATCGTTGCACAAAAATCCGCATACCTGGCCAATACCGCCGGTGTGGAGATGGATATTTTCTTCCAGAAGAAGCTCGGTGCCGGATTCTTCGGCGGTGAGGGCTTTATCATGCAGAAGTTCCACGGCAACGGTACGGTATTCCTGGAGATCAACGGCGGCGTTTACTGCTATGACCTTGCTGCCGGACAGTCCATGCTGATCGACACCGGTTATCTGGCTGCGATGGAGGCGACCTGCTCGATGGACATTGAATCCGTCAAGGGCATCGGCAATGCGCTCCTCGGCGGCGAAGGGCTCTTCAATACCCGCGTGACCGGCCCCGGCAAGATCTGGCTCCAGACCATGCCGGCCGTTGCACTGGCAGGCGCACTGATCCCCTATCTGCCCACGAGCAGCAACTGATTCCACAAAACACGATCCCCACCCGTCAGGGTGGGGATCCATTTTTATGCGGAAGGCTGGAAAGAATCGAGCCAGCGGTATACAGATTCCTGATAATCGCTGTATTTATCCGCCGGTACATAGATCTGGATCTCCCAGACCTTGGTCTTGCCCATCAGGATCGCATCCACGATCTCCACGCGGTCAGTCCCGAAAAATACACCCGGATAATTCATGGCGTATTCCACAAACACCATTTTGCCGCGCTGCTGTGCTTCGATCGGAATTCCCTCGTCTGTCTCCTTCGGGAAATTCTCGATCAGCTTCTTCTGGACGCCGGTCATATTCGCCAGCATCTTCTGCTGATCTTCGGTCATGGCCAGCGAGGTGATGCCGACAACGGCTTCATTATTCCGGTAGCATCCCTCCAGCACGGTGCCCGGATCCGGCTGCATGTCGGTATTTTCCTTCAGGCCGGTCGGGATCGTGATGCGCCAGTCTGCCCCCTCGACCGTCTCCCAGGTGCTGTCATGCGTGATGCCGTAGCCGGTGCCGTAAAGCACATTCTTGCCGATCACAAAGCCAAGCGCCAGCACCAAAACCACCACGATCACCGCAATGATTGCGTTTTTCGGACTGTTCTTCGGCCGCATCCCCGGCAGCATCTCGTCATCGTACAGATTCTGATAATCGTTGCTCATGATATCCCCCTATTAAGCAGCCCCCTCTGCCGCAGCAAAGGGGGCATTGTGTTTCTATATCCGTCAGGTCGTTGCAGCAGTACCGTTGAGGAAGCGGTAGAATTCCGACTTGCTCTGGGCCTTCTCGAGTGCATCCTTCTCGGAAACGATGCCGCGCTTGACATAGCGGGCAAGCTCCTGGTCAAGACACATCATGCCGTACTGCTTACCGGACTGGATCGCGGAGAGCAGCAGGTGTACCTTATCGTCACGGATCATGGCCGAGCATGCATCGGTTACCGCAAGGATCTCCATGCAGGCTTCACGGCCCTTGCCGTCCATTCTCGGGAGCAGCGTCTGGGAAATAACGCCGACAAGGTTGTTGGCAAGCTGGGTTCTGATCTGACCCTGCTGATGCTCCGGATATACGTCGATGATACGGTTGATGGTATCAGCGGCGGAGGTGGTATGCAGAGTGGACAGTACAAGGTGACCGGTCTCGGCTGCGGTTACGGCTGCCGTGATGGTCTCGAAGTCACGCATCTCACCTACGAGGATAACGTCCGGGTCTTCACGAAGAGCAGCACGCAGCGCGGATGCGAAATCCGGCACATCGTCGCCAACCTCTCTCTGGTTGACCATGCAGAGCTTGTGGGTGTGAACGTACTCGATCGGGTCCTCGATCGTGATGACGTGGGCACTTCTGTGTACATTGATGTAGTCGATCATGCCGGCGAGGGTGGTGGACTTACCGGAACCGGTCGGGCCGGTTACCAGCACGAGGCCACGGGGACGCATTGCAAAATCGGCCAGAACCGGCGGCAGATGCAGGTCGTCAAGCGTCGGGATGTCGTTGCGCAGAAGACGGATCGCGATAGCCGTCTTGCCTCTCTGGAAGTATACATTGACACGGTGACGGTAGCCGGCCGTGGTCTGGAACGAGAAGTCAGTGTCCTTATGCGCACGGATGGATGCCATCTGGTTCTCATTGGTCATCTGGTTGCAGATGTCGAGAATCTGCTCCTCGTCCATCTCCCCGTAACGTGTCATCTTGCGCAGAGCGCCGTTCAGGCGGACGATGGGGTGGATACCATAGGTGAAATGCAGATCAGAACAGCCGATGGCACGGGCTTCGTTCAGGATGCGGTTAATTTCAACAGCCATTGTCGTTTCCTCCAAACGATCGGTATTTTCTGTTTTGCAAGGGTCAGAATCACCCTGAAATACATATCAATTATACGGCGTAGGTTACACGAACCAGCTCGTCCATCGACGTCACGCCGCTCTGTACCAGCTCGGATACGTTGTCACGCAGCAGCTTGGTGCCGTTTTCCTTGGCCTTCTCCTCGATCTCCTCCTTGGAGCCGTTGCGGGCAACGATGGTGGAAATGCCGGCGGTGCAGTGAATGATCTCGTGAATTGCAGTACGTCCGCGGTAACCGGTGTTGTTGCACTCCGGGCAGCCGACAGCTTCCATCACCGGGATCGGGGTATTGACATCGGTCAGCTTCATCAGCTTGTTCTCCTCGATCGTGGACATTCTCTGCTTCTTGCACTTCGGGCACAGCACCTTAACGAGTCGCTGTGCGATAACGCCGATCAGAGAGGTTGCAACCATGTACGGTGCAACGCCCATATCGACCAGACGGACGATGGTGGATGCGGCATCGTTGGTATGCAGGGTAGACAGTACAAGGTGACCGGTGATAGCGGCACGGATACCGATATCCGCCGTCTCCGAGTCACGCATCTCACCGATCATGACGATATCCGGGTCCTGACGGAGAATGGAACGCAGGGCTGCTGCGAAGGTCATACCGGCCTTGGCATTTACCTGTACCTGGTTGATGCCGTCGATGGCCTTCTCGACCGGGTCCTCAACGGTGATGACGTTTACATGCGGCTTTGCCAGCTCACCAAGTGCGGCGTACAGGGTGGTCGTCTTACCGGAACCGGTAGGACCGGTTACCAGGATAACGCCGTGCGGGCACTTGATCATGGATTCAAAGAGCTGGTAGTTGTAATCGGACATACCCAGGTCAGTGATCTTACGCAGGGCAATGTTACCGGTGGAAAGGATTCGGATAACGATTTTCTCGCCGTTGACCGTCGGCAGGGACGATACACGGACGTCAAGCACGGTGCCGTCAACAGTCTGGGTGAAACGGCCGTCCTGCGGGATACGCTTCTCGGCGATGTTCATGCCGGAAATCAGCTTCAGACGGGTGGTCAGTGCATTATGTACCACGTTGGATACATTCATGAGCTCTACCAGGTCGCCGTTGACACGAATACGGATTCTGGTGTAGGTCTTGAACGGCTCGATATGAATATCGGTCGCCTCTGCACGAAAGGAGTTCTCGACAATGGTGGTAGCGAGCTTTACGATCGGGGCGCTCTCGACTCTGTCTCTGGATTCGTCGTCCTGCTCATCCACATCGCGGAACTGCTGAACGGATTCGAGTACGGAGTCAACGTTCTCCATGGAGTAGCGCTGACCGATGGCCTTGTTGATGGCGGACTTGGTGGCGAGTACCGGAATGGTATCCATACCGGTCTGCATCTTGATGTCTTCGAGAATGTTGAAGTTGATCGGATCATCCGTAGCAACCGTCAGACGGCGGCCCTGAATGTTGATCGCGATAACGGTATGCTTCTTCGCCAGTGACTCCGGGATCTTGCGGACAGCTTCTTCATCGATCTCGATGTTGCCAAGATCAACGTAGGGAACACGCAGCTTGCTGGCAAGTGCCTTGGCCAGTGTTACCTCCGTGATGAAGCCCTTCTCAACGACCAGCTCACCGAAGCGCTTGTTGCCCTGCTGTTCTTTCTGGGCTTCCAGCACTTCGTTGAGCTGATCGGCTGTGATCAGCTTCTGCTCAACCAGAAAATCACCAATACGAATGTTTCTCATACAAAAACCTCCATATAAAATAGTTCATGTTGTTGCCCCGGTCTGCGCATGTGCATTGCCGGCCGGATCGGATGGATTATATATAAAGTATGATCGTCCCGGAGGACATCTCACACTGTGTTTTCGACGGTCAGTCTGCAAATCTTGCAGAAACACTTGTAATATTTACGGGAATATGCTATAATAGGGATATCCTGAAATCTCATCCGTTAGGAGGAAACACAAATGCTTCACAATGAATTCATGGACATCGGATTCTATCTGTTGTTCTTCCCCATCGTGCTGTTCTACGGCGTCTGTATCGGCAGCTTCCTGAATGTCGTGATCTACCGCCTGCCGCGTGGGGAATCGCTTATCAAACGCGCCTCGCATTGTACGTCCTGCGGCGCCAAGATCCGCGTGATCGACATTATCCCGATCATCAGCTGGGTCTTCATCCTGCATGGTAAATGCCGGAGCTGCGGCGAAAAGATCTCTGCACGCTACCCCATTGTGGAAGGGCTCAACGGTCTTGTCTATGTTGCGACCATTGCGGTGCTCGATTTCAATATCCGTTCGATGCTCTGCTGTCTGTTCTTTTCGGTTCTGATCTGTCTGGCATTCATCGACTGGGATACCATGGAAATGGATTATGTGCTGCTCGGTCTCATCGCAGTGCTGGCCATTCCGCTTTGCGTTCTGACCTTGCTGCCGGAGGAAACCTACCGTCAGCTTCCGGAGTTTTTGCAGTACGTTTCCTATGGTGAGGACACGATCTGGAATCATCTGATTGGACTTACCAGTGTCGGTGTTCCGTTCTTCCTGATCGGTGAGCTCACCGGACCGATTGCCCGGAAGTTCTGGGGCTACGAGGATGTCAGGCGCGGCATTGAGCTGGGTGATACCCTGATGATGCTGGCCGCGGGTCTGCTGCTCGGATGGAAGGCCACGGTTGCTTCCGCATTCTTCGGAATCCTGATCGCAGCCGCCTGGGGAATCATCATCAAGCTGCGCGGCGGTGAAGGGAAATTCGCATTCGGGCCGGCGCTCGCTGCGGGGCTTTTCCTCGGAACGCTCTTCGGTGAATCCCTCATCAACTGGTACATCGGGATCCTCACCTACGATCCCACACAGGTGATCGCATAAATGCAATTGAGAATCAAAGATACGGCAGTCGGAGGAGCAAGTCTTCCGACTGCCGGTCTTTTTAATTGTTACGGAACCGGGGTCGTGTCGATCTCGTTTGCGTAAGCATAGATCAGCAGATAGCCCTGCGAGTTGCCGCCGTCGTTGAGCAGCGGAGCTACGTTGGAGTAATGGATATCTGCGGCTGCATCGGAGTAATCAACTACACCCTTGGTGTGCAGCGGTACAGCAGGTGTTACCGAAGTATCATAAAGCTGTGTACCGGAGGAGTCGAGCTTGTTGACAGTACCAACGACCCAGAAACGGTTGGACGCATCGTTCTTGCTGCGGTATGCAATGTTAACCAGGGAAGTTGTTGCGTGATAGATGAAGGAAGGATTTCTTCCGTTGACCTGACGCTTGGATTCTGCAAGGATCGAGATGGTCGTATTGGATGCACCGATACCTGCGCTCATGGTCGAGAAATCATCTACAGCACTCTTGAGGGTAGTTGCATCATCATAATTACCAAAACGAACCGTGAAATCGAAGTTATCATAATAAGCTGCGTTGATTGCAAAGGTCTGTGTCATGGATGCATCAAGAACCGGTGTCTGGATTCCTGTCACACCACCGGATGTGATCGGGGTCAAGTCGGCAGTATAGCCATAGCTCGAAATTCTGCCGCCGTGAGGATCAGCCGCGGTACCGTTGTCGATCACGATTACGCGGAACTTTGCAGATGCATAATGCAGGTCATCCTGTGCAGATCTTGCGCGGACGATACCCTGATAATAGTTGTCTGCAAAGGTCTTGACATAGGCACCGACTGCTGCGGTGTCGATATCGCCGGATCCATCTCTCGGTACGTCATTGACAACGTACAGATTATCCGCGGAGGACAGCTCATTCTTGATGTAGGTACCGATGCTGGATACTGCGGCATTACCGCTTTCCTGTGCTTCTGCGTTGGTCATGATCTTCATGGTCGGCAGCAGAAGCGACGTTGCGGATGCCAGAATGATACTGAAAATCGCCAGTACAACGATCAGCTCAATGAGTGTAAAGCCTTTTAGTGTTCGTTTTTTCATACTGCACCTCCACAACTTACGGAGTCGGATCCACATCGTAGAATTCGAGATTGGAATTCATCCTTGTAACCGCCTGATCATTACCCGCAACTGCAACGGAGGTATTGTACTTATCCACGTCAAACGTGTGATAGGTTGTGGTGAGATTTCCGGAGGCATCCGCCTTGCCGACCGAGATCTGAACCTGTGTAGGCGTTCCGCCGCCATTGACAACGGCATTGACATCCTGTGCATTGGAAATCGGAGCCTCTACATTGGTCTTGTTGTTGATATGGTTGGTCTCCATCATGAATCTGGAAACAGTCGTTGCTGCCGTAACCATGATCAGTCCTGCCACGCCGACAACAAGAATGGAAATGATACACTCGATCAGTGTCATGCCCTTGCATGACCGGCGGCGCTGAGCAGCATTCTTTTCAGTTTTCTTCATGGTATGAAGTTTTCTCATACTGCGCACCTCCTTAATAGTAATCGTAGAACAGTACGGACGACTTGCCGGCGAACGGGTTCGTAGACGGCGGAGTCGGCGGGTTTGCAACTATGGTACCACTCGGGATGTCTACATAAACCATGCCCCAGTCAGCATCGTTCGGCAGATTGATGTCCTGCGCGATCAGCTGACCGATCAGACCAGTCTTTGTGATCTTATCTCTATTGACGCCGCTTCTGCCTGTTTCAGTAAGCGAAGAATAGGTTGCTGTGGAAGCATTGCTACCGTAGGTGATCTCGGATCCGTCATAGCCCGCTACATCGCCGGCGCTGATGGAGTTGTTTGCATAGTAGTCGATCGTTCCGACATCCTGTGCCTGGCTCATGCTGAACGTAAGCTGAGGTGCGCGTACCATGCCTGTGATGAGGTTCTGGTTGTGGCTCATATCAAGTGTTGCATTCGGGTCAGACATAATGATGACATTCGGGTAGTCCTCATCCGTCGTCTTCTTGTGAAGCTGACGAACCTTGACGGTTCCGGCCTTGTAGGTTCCGCCCATTGTTCCGGAAAAGCTGTCGCTGACCAGATTCTTCCAGTAGTACTCAGTAGCAATGGCACCGGAGTTGGTAAATGTTACCTTGCCGATGATGTAAATTTCTACCTGATACTGGGAATCGTCAACAATAATGGCATGACCGGAGCCGAACTCTACATTCTCCAGGATCACACGAATATTGGTGGTCGGTACAATGTGGATATTCTTGTCTACAGAAAGAGGGCTTGTGGCAGTACCATGGAGCCAGCTACTTTCTGTCAGCTCGTAATAGGTGCCGTTTGTGGGCATTGCGCCTGCCGTGGTGTATTCCGTGCCCTTCGTGGTGAAGGTTGCAGAATTCGTATAATACGAATCATACTTGGACGGTACCGGCTTGCTCTGGTTGATCGTAGTCTTGATCGTAGCGAGCGTGTATTCCGCCGGATAGATGTCCTTGCCGTACTGCGATGCAACACTGGTGGTAATGGTGTGCTGCGGGGTCTTGGCATAGGCGCCGCTTACCACATACTGATTGCCGGCTGTCTTGTGGTTGTTGATGGCATTGTTATCACCAACTGTAACCGTGATGCCCTTGCTGTCAGCAATGTTCTTTGCCCACTCGTTGGCCTTGTTATTGGCCTCGCTATCGTTATTCGCGTACTGACTTGTAATCAGTTCGTCTGCAAACAGGGTGGTGGTATTTGCTGTGCCGTTGATTGTCTCGTGCTCGATGAGAGTAACCTTGAAATCATAATTGCCGGGAGTTGTGATCGAGGCACCGTCAGATTTCACTGCCTTAGCCTCATACCAGTACGAGGTGCTTACCAGCGTCGAGGTTGTCGGAGCGGGCCCTGTAATACCGTTAACCGTATAAACGTCGTTCTCACAGGTAAGCTTCTTGTTGCCGGAATTGTCGATGCTGTCTGCATAGACACTTCCGCCGACGACCAGATTGCAACCGTCAAGCTTCAGCGTACCGCCAACCACAAGGTCGCCGTCGATCGTCATGGTGCCGCTGCCCTTGAATGTAACATTCTTTTCGCAGCGCAGATCACCCTGCACATAGCTTTGTCCAGTCGTATAATACTCCAGATCGCCTCTTGAGAACAGGTTGCCGTATACAGAAGTAGCTGCAGGTGAATCCGTAACAGCAGTCTTTGTCCATTCGTACAGCTTGCTGTTTCCGGCATCGCTGGAAGTGCCCAGGGTATTGACGCTCGGGTTACCGTTTGCATCCTTGGCATCCGGATCAAGCATGTAGATGTCTCCGTAAATCTTCATACCGCTGCCGTTAGCGTTCATACGATTTACATACAAATTCGTCGGTGCATAATCCTTCTGTCCGATGTAACTGGTTCCATTGCCTGCCAGTTTGAATTCACCCTCTACAAAGATGTAGGGAGTCTTTTTATAGCTGGCATTGGTACCGCTCGGCTGGATAAAGCCGGTATAGTCAGTACGAAGCTGCTCGGTCTGGCTTTCCACAAAGTTGCCGTTGACATAGAACAAATCGCCAAACTGGGTGAAATGCAGAGTCAGACCCTGACCGGTACCGGTTTTTACATTACCGTTAATGTAATACGGTGCATCGATCATTACTTCGTTATCTGCAATGGTGAAGTCGGGCTTCTTGTAAATTGCGGTTGTCAGAGCGATCGGGTTGCCTGCGCCGTCCAGCTCAAGCTTACCGTTGGCATCTCTCTTGAAGGTAGCGAGCGTGTTGTAATTGGTATCCGTATAGGTGAACAGTGTCTCATCAACGCCCAGATAGGAACCACCGGTAATGTAACCGCCGGTACCGATGGTCGTGGTGCTGCCCATGGATACGAACGCGCCGCCGCCGCCGCCACCGCCGCCGCCGCCGGGAATATTCTCGGTCTTGGCAGTGATGAAGGCGTTGTAGGTCGTGTCAGCCTTGGTCTTGTCAACTGTAACGCTCAGACGATAGACCTTGCTGGTGTCCCACTTGCGCTCTACCGGATCGTAGTACGATTTGGTATCGCCGGAGTCATAGATCTCGACCCTGTAGGTCTGATTGGTATCACTCAGGTGCACGTCAACAGTGCCGGGAGTCGTTGTCGTTGCAGCCGTAACATTGGAACGGATACCCGTCGCGGTCGTATCGTCTGCAATTGCCTGGTATGCCGCTTCCAGAACCGCACGCGCCGTTGCTTCAGTCTGTGCCTTCTGGTAGACAGCCTGTGCTCTGTTATTCGCGGTTGCCGCCAGTGCCAGCGTGCCCATGAGGAACACGATCAGTACCATCATTACCGCAACTACGGTAAAGAGGACAGTACCCTTCGCAGCGCGTCGGCGCTTGGCAGGCAATGCTTTCTCCATCATCATCCTAACCACCTTTCTTTCATAGTTTTTTCATCAATTCTCGTCTGCTTCTTTTTTAAGACGATCAGTCGCCAAGCTCGGGCTTGTCGATCATCTTCGCATTGTAGAATGCAATGGTCATCTGCAGCTCGGAGTCGCCCTCTGCATTCGGGTTGGTGGTCACGGTAACCTGACCATCCTCACCGACAGTCTCAACCTCAGTGCCGCCGGAGAACTGGAAGTCCTGAATTGCCAGGGAGCTGACATTGATCGCATTCTCATTTTCCTTGATCTTGTCCAGGAAGGTCATCAGGTTCTCTCTGGTGCCTCTTACTCTGAGCGACAGATCAGTGTTCATCACGCTGACAGTACCCAGACCGCTGACATAATCAGCCTGCTCACGGATCTTAGCAACCTGCTCGGCATACTTGCCGTTGACATCGGCATACTCGATCAGTGCATAGGTGGAGAGTGCCGGGGACTTGAATACATACGGAATGCCGCTCTCGCCCGGGCCTGCGATCTGGAAATCAATAACCTCCAGCTCGCACTCGTCGATCAGCTCCTGTACGGACTCGTCGAACAGATAGGTGAACTTCTCTGCTCTGTAATTGTCATTGATGTCTGTGAAGGAATCGTTGACGAACTGCTCAGCAACCTTCTTGCTGCTGTTGTATGCGTCTGTGATGGTGTCCTTCAGGGTCGGAATGGCGTTGATCTTCTGCTCAATGCCCTCCCACTCAGTCTTGGTGGATTCATATGTGCTGGTGTCAGCAACCAGTGCCTGGTACTTCGGGCGGATCAGTGCAAAGAAGCCTGCCACCAGAATTACGATGATAGAAATGACCAGAATGACCATTTTATCTCTGTAGCTCATGTCCTTCATTGTTATCGCCCTCCTTTATTCTGCTGCCTCTGTGGTCTCTGCCTCGGTCTCCTCCGGAGCCGGAACAGCAGGCAGGTTGCTATCGTTGTTGACCGTCAGTACCATGGTCATCGGAACAGACTTTGCTGCCGTACCGCCATTGCCCTGCTCGTCACCGCCGACTGTAGTATTTTCTACAGTGTAGCCGGTGTATTCTGCCTGTGAGAACAGATCGCTCTGCTCGGTCAGAATGTACTCGATCAGTGCTGCCGGGAACTTCTGGGTGTACTCGTCTGTGGTAACCACATCAATATTAAAGGAGTAGATACCCATGCTGTAGTCGATCTCAGCGATCTTCGGAACTTCCTCAACGGTGTCAAACTGTGCCGTGACTTCCTCGAGGGCAGTTTCGATCGCCTCATAATACTTGCTCTCAACGATCGGGAGCGTCTTGTAAGCGTCGCTCAGGTTGTTGATCTCGGTATTATAGCTGTTGACCTTCTCCTTCATGACCTGCAGGTCATCATACTGCTGCAGCTTGGCAGCGGTGTCGGGAGATTCGATCTGTGCTCTGAGCTTCTTGGTCTCGCTCTTGATCGCGCCGTCCATTACGCTCAGAACGCCCCAGGTACCCAGTACGCACAGCAGCGCTGCGCCTACGCCGACGATGGCCAGAGCCGTTACATTCTTTTCGGACTTGACTCTGCCGGCAACGGCACCGGAGCTCTCGGTCTCGAGCAGGTTGATGTGCTCGGTGAGCTTGTTACGCTTGAACATCGCGCCGATCGCGTTGGCGTATACGGAGAACTCGAGGTTCTGGTAGCCGTGGATCTGCGGCGGTACGTTCAGCTGGGATACATTCAGGTCATTCTGTGCCAGGTCGTCGATCAGACGGTTGTACAGATTCGGGGAAGCGTTGATGTCGCCGTAGAATACAACATTCTCGATGTTGTCCGAGCCGCGGCTTCTTGCGAACTGCAGCATACGGAAGATGTTCTCGTTGACTGCCTCGAATACATAGTCATCCGGGTTGTTGTAGTCGTCCGGATCAATGGATGCGAAACGGGAGAACGAGAGCTGATTGTCCTCATACAGGTTGAGGGAGATGAAGTCGGTGTCGATCTGTACGGCGAGCAGCGGCATCTTTGCCTTGATCTTCGCATCAGCGAGCAGCACCTTGGTGATGGCGTTGCAGCCGATCATGACGCTCTTGAGCGTGATGCCGAGCATATGGAAGATTCTCTTGTAGCGGTCGATGTAGTCATACGGGCAGGCGGTAACGAGCACGCGCTGCTTCTTCTCGCCGTTCTCATCGTCCTCCGGATCACCTACGATAACGTAAGCGACGGAATAGGAATCGTCCACATTGATCTGCTGGAGAAGCTGCTGACGGATCTCCTTCATGAACTCGGATTCCTTCGGGTTCGGGGTGATGAGCAGCTCCTTGAAGACGGTCTGGTTGGAGGACAGTGCAATGATGGCCTCCTTGTCAGGCATGTTGTTGCGCTTGAGCACCTGGTTGATCAGAACGGCCACACGGTTGACATCGTTGACCAGACCGTTGACGATGACTGCCTCATCGAGGGCAATCTCAGCAGCGGCGCTGATTCTGATTTTGCCATTGCTCTCCGTACCCTTGATGATACGGATTTTCTTATCGGTAATATCAAATGAAAGCATTTAGTTTTCCACCTCTCTGTGTTGGTTTGTGATTTACGCTGCGATCGCGTCGAAGGATCCGTACAGTGCCGGGAATACTGCCAGCAGCAGCATGCAGACGGCCACGCCCATGATGATGATCATGACAGGCTCAAGCATTGCTACCAGACGGGCTACTGCGGAGTCAGCCTCTTCATCGTAGTACTCAGCAGTCTTGCCGAGGATGGTGTCAAGCGCACCGGCTTCCTCACCGACGAAGATGATCGAGCAGAACATCGAGTCAAAGATCTCCGTTCTCTGGATGGAGGAGGAGAGGGTCTCGCCCTGCTTGACCTCGTCCACGACGTTCTCGAACAGCTCATCAATATAGCGGTTGCCCAGGATGGAAGAAGAACGCTGCAGGCACTCTACCATCGGGATACCGGAGGAATACAGGGAGGACAGGGTACGGGCGAAACGCGCGGTGTAGATCTTGACAACCAGCGGTCCGAAGCCCGGGCCCTTGATGATCAGCTTGTCGAACTTCAGTCTGGTGCTCGGAATCTTCATGATGTAGGTGATACCGAAGACGATCGCACCGATGACGATGATGTAGACAAACCAGTAATGTACAAGCGAATCCGAGAATGCCATCATGGCCTTTGTGAAGGCGGGCATGTCATCGGGGGATTCATACAGACCTGCGAAGGTCGGCATGATGAAGGTGAACATCGCAATGATGATGACAATACACAGGAAGCCGAGGATGATCGGGTAGGTCATCGCGCCCTTGATGGTATTGTTCATCTTCTGTTCCTTCTGGTAATGGTCGGACATACGCTGCATGATCGTGTCAAGCGAACCGGAAGATTCACCGGCACCGACCATGGAGATCAGGAACTCCGGGAACACGCCGCGGTACTGCTCGAGCGAGCTCGAGAAGGATTCACCCTTCTGCACGTTCTCGTAGATGCTCTGCCATACCTCCTTGGCCTGCTCGGTCGGCTGCTCTTTTGACAGAATGTCGAGCGCCTTGACCAGCGTCAGACCTGACGTCAGCATTGCTGCGAGCTGACGGCAACAGAAGGAAAGCTCCTCGGTCTTGAATTTCCTGATTGATTTCGAGTCCTTGACGTCCTTTTCTTCATAGCCCTTGATCTCCAGGTTCTTCGCCTTGGCCTGTGCCATGAAATCCTTGACGTCTTCTGCGTTGATCGTTCCGCGAACTTCCTTGCCGTTCTTGGACTTCGCAACGTAGGTATAACTCTTCATTCGACCACCTCCAATGGTACGTTTTGTTGTATTGAGTATATTTCAGCATAATACTCCAGTATCTTTATTATACCATCTGCAAAATAAAATTGCAATCGGTTTTTTACATAAATCAAACACATTTTTTTAGAATTTCTCACAAATCAAAGTGACGGAATATACCATGGGTAATATTTCGGGGAAATTTTGAAAAATCGCTCGTTGTTTTTATTATATTGATTAACTGTTTTAACTTTTAATTCCGGCGTTTTTACGCCTTGGATTTGTGTATAGTATACAAAAGGGAATCTGATTCGTGCGCTTTCATATGAGAAACGCACGGCGATGATAGCCGGCCTTTCATAATTCATTCACAATCCGACCTATTTTCGATTTGCGGTGTCTCTGCCGGGGAGGCGGGGCGGGTGTAGAGATTCAGGACGGTCGAGGCCATGGTATTGATCATCAGGAGCACCTGTTTGGAATCGGCATCGCGGTACTGCATGTAGGCGTGATAGGCGCCATGTATTAAATAGGTAAGGATGACATTTTTTTCGAGGTCGTTCCGGAAATCCGGATGGCGCTCGAAGATGTAATCCTTCAGCCGCTTCTCCAGACGCACGGCCAGCATCCCGGCGCGGGAGCCGGAAAACAGGATCGACAGCAGGCTCTCATGCGCCATCAGCAGGCAGTAGAGCTCTTCATTGAAGCGCTCCGGGTCGGTGAGCAGCTCCGCCGGATCGGAGAGGCCGCGGAGAATATCATCAATGATCTCCCATTCAAGCTCCTCGGACAGCTCATAAATATCGTGGTAGTGCAGGTAGAATGTCGCTTTGTGGATTTCGGCGCGTTCGGTCAGCTCACGGACGGTGATCTTTTCGATCGGCTTTTCGCTGCGCAATGCAAGGAATGCATTGACGACGCTGCGCCGGGTGCGTTGTTGACGTAGATCCATGGGGTACCTCCTGACGTTTTTCGATAAGTGTCGCTTATGCGACGGATGTAGAAAAATGATGATTGCATGCGTTCGGAAAACCTTGTATAATTAAATTATATCAGCTTTCCGGACAGGATGCAAGTGATTTTTCCGTGCAGATCTGTCCAGACTGTTTATGGAGGTTCAAAACAATGGATATTTACGGCTTTTACACCGGCAGGATCTTTGATGCCCACAAGCATCTGGGCTGCCACCGGGCGAAGGAGGGCTTCACCTTCCGCGTATATGCGCCCCATGCGGCGCGGGTGACGCTCGTGGGCGATTTCAATGACTGGCAGGACTGGGAAACATACCCGTCCTTCAACGAGCATTTCCGTGAGGTCAATGTCCCGCAGGCAAAGCCCGGCGACCGCTATCTTTACCGGATCTGGCACAAGGACGGAAGCTATACGGAGCATTGTGATCCCTACGGCTTCGGCATGGATCTGCGGCCGGCATTCTGTTCCATTATACGCGATCTCAGCGAATACCGCTTCAATGACAGCGCATGGATGCGCAGCCGCACCGACTGCAAGGACAAGCCCCTGCATATTTACGAGGTACACTGCGGCTCCTGGCGGCAGATCAAGGAAAAGCCGGAGGATGAATCCGGCGCCTGGCCGACCTATACGGAGCTGGCACACCAGCTCATTCCCTACTGCAAGGAGATGGGCTACAACTATATCGAGCTCATGCCGATCGCGGAGCATCCGGCGGACGAGAGCTGGGGGTACCAGAATACCGGTTTCTTTGCGCCGACCGCCCGCTACGGCACCGCCGCACAGCTCAAGGAAATGATCGACCTGTGCCACCGCAGCGGGATCGGCGTGCTGCTGGATTTCGTGCCGGTGCATTTTGCGGTCGATGCCTACGGGCTGGCGCGGTTTGACGGGGCGCCGCTGTATGAATACCCGGATGCCGGGGCAGGCATTTCGGAGTGGGGCAGCTACAATTTCATGCATTCCAAGGGTGAGGTGCGTTCCTTCCTGCAATCGGCGGCCTGCTACTGGCTGGAGGAATACCATTTCGACGGACTGCGCATGGATGCCATTTCCCGGATGATCTACTGGCACGGCAAGCCGGAATGCGGCGTGAACAATTCCGCGCTCGACTTCATCCGCACGATGAATGCCGGACTGAAGGCGCGTTTCCCGGGGTGCATGCTGTGTGCGGAGGATTCGACGGATTTCCCGAAGGTGACGGCACCGATCTGGAGTGACGGGCTGGGCTTTGACTACAAATGGGACATGGGGTACATGAACGATACCCTGTCCTATTTCCAGACCGATCCGCTGTACCGGTACAATGATTACCACAAGCTGACATTCTCGATGATGTACTACCATTCCGAATACTACATCCTGCCCTTTTCCCACGATGAGAATGTCCACGGCAAGGCGACTGTCATGCAGAAGATGCACGGGCTGTACGACGGGAAATTCGCGCAGGCAAGGGCATTTTATATGTATAATGCGATCCATCCGGGCAAGCTGCTCGATTTCATGGGCGGCGAGCTCGGGCAGCTCCGGGAATGGGACGAGAGCCGGGAGCAGGACTGGTTCCTGCTGAAATACCCGATCCACGATGCCTTCCATCATTATATCAAGGCGCTCAACGGTCTGTACCTGACGCATTCGGCCTTCTATGAGCGCGACTATGCGGAGGGCGGCTTCCAGTGGCGGGATTCCGACCAGAACTATCCGTGCTGTTACGCGATGCAGCGCTATTCCTCGCAGGAATCCATTGTCGGCGTCTTCAATTTCGCCGGAGCGCCGCAGGATCATTATGTACTGCACATCGACGCCAAATATCTGGTCGTGCTTCTTGACACCTCCGCCGACATCTACAACGGCACCCGCCCCGATACCGCCGGCACGCGCATTGACGGCAAAAACGGCGAATTCGTCATTCCCCTCCCGCCGTTCACCGGCATGCTGTTACAGGTATTTTAATGAAAACAAAAGCTCCGGGTAACACCGGAGCTTTCAGAATCTACAGGGTAAAAAAATTCCACCCTCACCTGTCGGAGAGGGTGGAATCTGAGATCACTTGGTGGTCTTCGGCTTTCTGGTGCGCTTCGGCTTCTCAGCGGCAGCAGCCGGAGCCTCTGCCTTCTTGGCAGCGGCCTTCTTTGCCGGAGCCTTCTTGGCCGGCTTCTCAGCAGCCTCAGCCTCAGTCTTCTTGGCAGCAGCCTTCTTTGCCGGAGCCTTCTTGGCCGGCTTCTCAGCAGCCTCAGCCTCGGTCTTCTTGGCAGCGACCTTCTTGGCCGGGATAATGCTGCCCAGAGCCAGGGTCTTGTCATAATTGCCCTCGTGTGCAACCTTGCCCTCGGCAATGGCAGCCTCGAGTGTGATCTTGCCCTGTGCAACTGCCAGAACGTCAGCGCCGTCAGCAGTCAGCAGAGCGTCACGGTCTCTGTAATCATAGCCCTCAACGTAGAGCACCTTGTCTTCCTTATTGATTTCCATATAGAATGCACCCGCAGCTTCACCGGTCACATCGACCTGAATGGCGATATGCTGATCAATGGAAGAGGCATCTGCCTTTGCAAGAGCAGTCTGTACTTTTTTCAGAAGTTCCTGATAAGTCATGTAAATCACCTTTCTTCATTTATTTGCATTTGGCGGATTGCCGGATGCAATTTGATTACTGGTTTGCTGTGTTCATTATACAGGAAAATCCGCGATTCGTCAATGAATCCGGTACATTTTCTGCATTTACCACAAAAATGCCCCGCCGCAGCCGGTAATTTTAGACAAAGAGTGCATAGAAACCCGCCCAAATTCCGCAGATCCGGGCATTTGTACGCCTTGACCATTGCACAGGGCACCGCGTTTGCAGATAGTATGCACCGGCCGTCCCCGCTTTATGCAGACTGCCGGAATTCCCCGCATGACAAATCGGAATGGTATAGTTTTGTGCTTTTTCTACAAAGCGTATGAAAAAATGTGCAAAATCCTCTTGACGAAACGCCGGAAATGGGGTATAATAGAAGTGAACAAATCAGAAAAGGAGGGGATCTCCCTTGACCAACATCCTATTTGCTGCATCCGAATGCGTACCTTTCGTCAAAACCGGCGGTCTTGCCGACGTTGCCGGCGCATTGCCGAAGTATATCGACAAGGAACGCTTTGATGTGCGAGTCATCATTCCGTACTACACCTGCATCCCCGGCAGATACCGCAACTTCTTCCATTACCGGCATCATTTCTATATGGACTATGCCGGACGGCAGGAGCATGTTGGCATCATGGAATACGAATTCGACGGCATCAAGTTCTACTTCGTGGACAACGAGTACTACTTCAACGGCGAATCGCCCTATACCAGCGACCTGCGCTGGGATATTGAGCGCTTCACCTTCTTCTGCAAGGCCGTCCTTGCAATGATGCCGGTCATCGGCTTCCACCCGGAGATCATCCACTGCCACGACTGGCAGACCGGCCTGATCCCCGTGCTGCTGCATTCGACCTTCGCAACGCACCCCTTCTATCAGGGCGTCAAGTCCATCATGACCATTCACAACCTGCGCTTCCAGGGCGTCTGGGACATCAAGGCATTCCAGTACAACACCGGCCTGCCGGATTATATGTTCACCCCGGACAAGCTCGAATTCCACAAGGATGCCAACATGCTCAAGGGCGGTCTGGTATACGCAGACTATATCACGACCGTTTCCGAGACCTATGCCGAGGAGATCAAGACACCGGAATACGGTGAGAATCTCGGCGGCCTGCTGTCGGCGCGTTCGCAATCGCTGCGCGGCATCGTCAACGGCATCGACTACGTCAGCTTCGATCCGGCGACCGACAAGAAGATCTTCTACAATTTCAATGCCGATACCTGCCTGACCGGCAAGGCCGAAAACAAGCGGCAGCTCCAGGCAGAGCTCGGTCTTCCGCAGGATGACCGGATCATGCTGATCGGCATTATCTCCCGCCTGACGGATCAGAAGGGTCTGAATCTGCTCGGCGAGGTATTCGAGCGCTTCCTCGATGAGAATACGCAGTTCGTTGTCATCGGCACCGGCGAGCCGGGCTATGAGAATATGTTCCGCTACTGGGCAGGACGCTACCCCGACAGATGCTCGGCCAATATCTGCTACAATGACGAGCTGGCACGCAAGCTGTATGCCGGCGCGGACATGATGCTCGTGCCCTCCCGCTTCGAGCCCTGCGGCCTGACGCAGCTCATGGCGCTTCGCTACGGTTCCGTGCCGCTGGTACGCGAGACCGGCGGTCTGAAGGACACCGTGCAGCCGTACAATGAGTATGAGCAGACCGGCACCGGATTCACATTCGGCCCGTTCAACGCAAATGATTTCCTCAACACCGTCAACTATGCCAAGTCCGTTTTCTTCAACCACCGCGAGGAATGGAATGCCATTATCAAGCGCGGCATGGAGAAGGACTTCTCGTGGAGTTCCTCTGCCAAGCAGTATGAGGGCATGTACGAGTGGCTGCTGGGGAAGATCTGATCTTTGCATCCGTCATTTCCGTCAATCTCTGACTCTTTTTCTATCACTCCTTATTATTTGCAGTGTGCGGCATCCGCAATGGGTGCCGCGCATTGTTTTTTCACAAAAACCGGCGATGCGCATACCGGTAATCTACCCATTACTACGAAACCGAAGCGCATTCCTTGACTTTTGCCATGCAGCGGGGTATAATAGAAATATCTATGCTATGAGAAAGAGAACCTGTAAGGAGAACACACATGATTGCACAAATCAAAGAGCTGTATGCCTACCGTGAAATGATCGTCAGCCTTGTCCGCAAGGATCTGCGCGGCCGGTACAAGGGCAGCGTCCTCGGCTTCCTGTGGACGTTCATCAATCCGCTGTTCCAGCTTGTGGTATATACGCTGGTCTTTTCGTATATCCTGAAAAGCAACATCGACAAATATTACCTGTATCTGTTCGTGGCGCTGATCCCGTGGATCTTCTTCTCCGCCTCGATCACCGGCGGCGCGGCAAGCGTTGTCGCACAGAAGGATCTGGTCAAGAAAATCTATTTCCCGCGGCAGGTCATTCCGATCAGCTATGTGACAAGCTGCTTCGTGAATATGCTGCTGTGCTTCATCGTGATCTTCGTCGTGGTGCTGTTTTCCGGCATCCGGCTGAGCATTGCAGGGCTTCTGTGCCTGCCGGTCGTGATGGTCGTGGAATACCTCCTTGCCCTCGGCATGGCGCTGCTGTGCTCGGCAGTCACGGTCTATTTCAAGGATCTTGAGCACATCCTCGGCATCATTTCCATGGCGTGGATGTACCTGACGCCGATCATGTATGACAAGTCCATCGTGCCGGAGCGATTCCTTCCGGTATTCAACCTCAATCCCATGACGCACATCATCGACTGCTACCGCGCCGTCCTGTATTACGGACAGGTGCCGGAGCTGCGGTCGCTCTTGTCGTCATTCGTCCTCGGCCTGGTCTTCCTGGCGGTGGGATGGATCGTATTCGACCGGTTGCAGCGGCATTTCGCTGAGGAACTGTAATTTCCCGCATACAAAAAGAAGGAGACAAAATCATGAAGCTCATCATTCAGATCCCCTGCTACAACGAGGAAGAGACCCTCGAGCTGGCCTACAACGATCTGCCGCGCCACATCGACGGCATCGACACCATCGAATACCTCATCATCAATGACGGCAGCCAGGACAATACCGTGGCAAAGGCACGGGAGCTCGGCTTCCATCATATCGTTTCATTCAAGCGCAACAAGGGGCTTGCCCGCGGATTCATGGCCGGACTTGATGCCTGTCTGCATCTCGGCGCGGACATCATCGTGAATACCGATGCGGACAACCAGTACTGCGGCGCGGATATTGAAAAGATCGTCCGCCCCATTCTTGACGGCAAGGCCGACATTGTCATCGGTGAACGCCCCATCGACCAGACGGAGCATTTCTCCTGGAAGAAAAAGAAATTCCAGCATCTCGGAAGCTGGGTCGTGCGCGTGGCATCCAATACCGACATTCCCGATGCGCCCTCGGGCTTCCGCGCCTATTCGCGGGAGGCAGCGCTGCGGATCAATGTCGTCAACGAATACACCTACACCCTGGAAACCATCATCCAGGCAGGACATAACAAGGTCGCCATGACCAGCGTCCCCATCCGCACGAATGAGGAAACGCGCCCCTCCCGGCTGTTTTCCTCCATGTGGCGGTACATGAAGCGTTCTGCCACCGTCATCACCCGTTCCTTCGTGATGTACCAGCCTTTGAAATTCTTCTCGACACTCGGCATCGTTCTGATGCTGGTGGGTACCGTGCTCGGTGTGCGGTTCCTGATCTACATGGGAATGGGCGACGGCGACGGCCATATCCAGTCGCTCATTCTGACAGCCATTCTCCTCCTCGGCGGATTCCAGACCATCACCATCGGTCTGCTCGGTGACACCATTGCCGCCAACCGCAAGATCATGGAGGATATGCAGTACCGTATCCGCAAGATGGAGTGTGCGCAGCATGACGATGAAGCTCAGTGACATCCGCGGGAAGCGTGTTCTCTATATCGCGACGAAAAATGCCGATTATCTGCGCATCGTGCAGGAGATCCGCATTCTGAAGGAGCAGGGCAATACCGTCACGGAGATCGTTTCGGCGGAGAAAAGCTATCCGAAGCGCCTGCGTGAGGTCTGGGGCAGACTGCGCCGGGTCAATATGGACGATCACGACCTGTCCTTCATCGGCTTTGCACCGCAGCTCATTCTGCCGCTTTTCGGACGGAAGCTCGGCAAAAAGCCGGTCGTGACCGATTTCTTCATTTCCGTCTATGACACCATCTGCTTTGACCGGAAGAAGCTCCGTCCGCAGCTTCCACTCGGGCAGCTCTGCAAGCAGATCGACAAGCTGACACTTCGCAGAAGCGATCACTGCATCTGTGACACCCGTGCGCACGGTGCCTATTTCTGCGAGGAATTCGGCTACCCGGCCGCAGAAATGGAAACGCTCTACCTTGAAGCAGACACCTCGATCTATTACCCGAGGGAAATGCCGGCGCACAAGGACTTTACGGTGCTGTATTTCGGCAGCATCCTGCCCTTGCAGGGAGTGCCGGTCATTCTTGACGCCATCGGCCTGCTGCGGCAGGAGCCGGGGCTGCATTTCGTGGTCATCGGCCCGCTCGGGAATGCCCCGCGGCAGGGTGAGGACATCACGGAATACATTGACTGGCTGCCGCAGGAGCAGCTTGCCGAACGCATCGCGGGGGCGGATCTTTGTCTGGCAGGGCATTTTGATGCATCCATCGGCAAGGCACGCCGGACGATCCCGGGCAAGGCGTATATCTATCATGCAATGGGCAAGCCCATGATCCTCGGGGACAATCCCGCAACACACGAGCTGTATCACGAGGGCGGCCCGGGCATTACCTTCTGCAAAATGGGCGATGCACGCGCACTGGCTGACTGCATCCTCTCGCTCAAAAAGGAGGCCTGCGGTGAAGAAGGCAATTAAGATCGCCGGGCATCTGCTGATGCTTGCCGCGGCGGTATTCCTGATCCGGCGCATTCTGCGGATGCAGATTGATCCGGCAGAAATGTTACAGCCGCGTGTCATTGCAGCTCTGTGCCTGAGCACGGCGGTACAGACGGCGGTCATCGTCTGCGGCACCTATCCGTGGCTGGTATTCACGCGGGCGCTGTCGGGGAGATCCATTCCCTTCCGGCAGGCCATGCCCGTATTCACACGGTCGAATCTGTACAAGTACGTCCCCGGAAATGTCTTCCAGTATGTGGGACGCAACAAGCTCGCGGAGGATGCACAGGTGAGCCATGTGGATGTGGCATGTGCAACGGTGCTCGATGTGCTCGGCTGCGTGATTTCCACGGGGATCATTTCGGTGATTTTGCTCGGCTCGGCGGCATTCGGCCTGCTGCGGCAGTACGGCGGACGGCTCCTGCTCCTCGGCGGCATCGGCATTCTGCTTCTGGCAGCGGCCGTGCTGGTGATCCGGCTGAAATTCCGGGCACAGGTGCAGGGCTGCCTCGAACGCTACCGGAAGGCATTCGCCCCGGAAAACCGCGGGAATCTTCTGCGCGGCGCGGGGTATTACCTGGCACAGAATGCGGTTTCGGCGGCGGTGTATTTCTGCTCGCTGCGGCTGATCTTCCCGGCAGAAACGGCCTCGGGGACGCTGGTGACCATGACGGGGGCATTCCTGTTTGCATGGATCATCGGCTTTATCACGCCGGGCGCACCGGGCGGCATCGGCATCCGGGAATCGGTGATGCTGCTGGTATCGGCGCAGGAATATGCACAGGCGGTGATGCTGTTCGTGCTGGTCACCCGGCTCGCTTCGATCCTGGCAGATGTACTCGCATTCCTGATCGGAACGGCCTTCGGGCGGGCGCGGCGCAGAGAACAGACGGCATAAGAACCCCTCCCCTTCCGGATCCCGGAAGGGGAGGCACTTTTTTCCTCCGGCAGCCACCCTGATAGTCCGTCAATCAACGCTCCGTATAAGACCGGTTGCAGTCAACAAACTGAATTCGTTAATATGCTGAGGTTAAACGTTTTCAGACTGTGCGAATCGGAGAAAATGCACGGATGAAGCCGGATTCTTGGCCGGAGCTATTGACAAATGGTAATATCCGCGCTATAATATAGACATAAAGCACGCGGGGTGCTGGATCAGTCTGATGTGTGACAGGCTGACAAATGTGTTTTTTTAAGATCATGAGAGAAAGGTGTGTGTATTTATGAAAAAGGCAACAAATGAAACGAGATCTGAAAAGAACTCCGCAAGAAGAAAGCTCATCCCGGCGATCGGTATGCTCACCGTTTCTGCGATGATGCTGTCGAGCTCGACCTACGCATGGTTTACCATGAACAAGGAAGTTGAAGTGAGTGGTCTGGAAATGAAAACCAAGGTTGGAAGCAACCTGCTGATCTGCTCTGATAACTTGGAGGCTAACTACAGCTCTGATAGAGTTGTTTTCGGACGTAAGGCTTTGCTGGAACCCGTATCGACTGTTTCCGGTAAGACTGGATCGTTCTTCTATACGACCGATGCAAAGGCAACTGGACAGAAAGCGCATAGTGCTTCTACTGATGGTTTCAATTATGCTCAGTATGGCGAAACCACTGCTTTATCAGCTCCAGATCCTATCGCTGGTAAGTATAAGTACGATTCCACATTTAACGACAAGTATACAGTTTCGACAAAGGGCTCGACTACAGCTTTTGAAACTGCCTATGGCTATGTGGATTATATCTTTTATCTGAAAGCAACTGGCGAAGCGGATGATCAGCAGCTGAGAATGACGCAGTGCGATCTTAATTATACTTATCCGGGAGACCCGGCAGCAGAACCCGGCGATGGTGATGATGCATGGCGTATCGCTGTATTCGCAACTGATATTACAGCGAATGGCGGCAAGGGCAATACCGGCGAGGGCGCTGCAGTTGGTAAGATCGACCCGGCGAACGTTGCCAATGAAAATGCAAAAACCATCCTGCAGCTTTCGACCGGTGAGAACTGGGAGAAGAATAAGGCAGTTGCATCTGAAACGTCTACAGGTGCTGTGACATACGGCAGCCCTGCTGTTCTCGACAATGACATTGATGCGGGCGTTACAAAGTATTATAAGGTTCTTGTCCGTGTATGGCTCGAAGGCGAAGACAAATCCTGTAACTCTGCGACATACGCACAGCTTACTAACGCCTGGTCGCTCGATCTTGACTTCCAGCTCACAAGCAAAACTGAAGATGGCGATGGTAAGACCGCAGTTACTCAGATCACAAAGAACACCTGGACGCCTGCTAACAGCAATACTCAGCCTGCAGTTACTTCTCCTGTTGAAGTAGTTCCCAGCGCTTAATCCAGTAGCAATTCCTGATTACGACCTAAATTCAAAACCCGCCGGACATCTGATGCCCGGCGGGTTTCACATACCCCCAACCCTGACAGAACTGAACAAAATGTTATTTTCCCCTGCGTTTCAACAGTCTGTTTTCAAACGGTTACAAACATGGTTACATTCCCGAAAATTCGGGGAAAACGCTTGCAATTTAGGCGGTTTTGTGCTATAATGATAATAGGATTATTATACCCTTTTGAAGCCCGTTCCCGGAAGTGAGAGAGATGAAAAAGAACATGGTCGGACTGCCCCTGTCCTCTCCGCCGGGGAACAGCAGCGCGTGCGCAGATCTGCCCTTCTGAAAATCGGTTCCGATGCTTACCAGATCGTACCTGTTGACGGCATTGAAAGTATTTTTCAAGACTACTATGACAACGGTGATAAGCAGATCATGGAGAATACAAAATAGTTTGGTTTTAACGTCCGTACATACGCTGAATGATAATAAGAGGAGGTGTGGCAGATGAATGAACAGAATAATCACAAGCCCGGCTCTGCTGCATCTGCTATTTCAGAACGCCGAAGAATGCAAAAATCAGCTCTTATCAAGATGGGCGCTATGCTTGTTTTCAGCGTTATACTGTTTATATTTTCTTCGATGCATATGACGATAAAATAGATGACCGCTGAAACGGCGTAAATACGGCATTTTATAAAGAAATGAGAGGTGAAGCAGATGAATGATAATAAATCTAAATTTCCTATCGGTGAACTGGCACAGTCTGCTTCATCGAGCAGTCCGAAAGTTGATGAACTTGCCGAGAAGAAGAAAAATCAGAAGAAGTCGCTTATCAAGATG
>CACZPI010000049.1 GCA_902783005.1 uncultured Ruminococcus sp.
CGCGCAGCAGCTTGCGGCTGCGGTCACCTATCAGGCGTTTCTGGAACATGCGCCGCAGATCCATCCGGATGCGGCGAGCATCACAGGGATCATTCACGGTATGCGTGTCGAGAAGATCGAGGAACCCCTCATGCAGACCATCTGCCGGCTCGAGAAGTTGATCGATGATATGGTGAGGGGGAAGTCTCACGATAGGGAGGGGGAGCAAACGTGATCAGAAGGAGAGAAAATAACATGAAAATGAGCTTTGAAGGAGATAACAGAATGCTCCCCGCAACGACAAACAATAGTGAACGATATGCCCATGATATTCAGATGACACTGGAGCTTTACCTTGATAACTGCACTGACGAGGAAGTGAATGCGCAGGTGTATGCCATGTATGATTCTTATGCAGCCAGAACAAGCGACGTTCTCTGACTGCCGAACTTCAACTTATCCGGAGGCATGGGAGGCTTACGGTACGCTTCACCCGAACCGGCTTTTTTGAAATAGTCACCCCCTCATCCCGGTCTTCGGAATGAGGGGGTTGCCGTGTGTCAGGCACATGGCCTGCGATCAATGGATGAGGCCGATTGCAAGGGCAATATAGGAAATGTATGCCAGAACGATGAGAACGATCAGGAAGATCTGCTTCGGCGTTCTGCCGATGTTCTTGCTCATCTTGCCGGTGTTGTACAGATCCGATGTATACGGGCAGAACAGGGCGCCCAGCTCTGCCTCGCTCCGGCGATGATCTCCCAGGATATATGCCCAGAGGCGCTGTCCCGGAACCGATCCGTTCTTGCGGGCAACGGTGCTGAACTCTGCATAATACTTCTCCGCAAGGAGATCACACTTGGGATCAATCTCAGCAATCATTGCTTCCTTTGTGTAGTCGCGCTCATTAGACGGATATTCAGAGCAATGTACCAGCAGGGCTGCCTCATACAGCGGATAGCCGATCGGCTCGCGATTGGCGTACAGTCTGCGGACATCCGGAAGACAATTCCAGAGGCAGAGGGATGCCTGGCGAATGACCGGGTCTTCGTCGTCACGGCTTGCCTGAATATACGGATCTGCCTGCTTGGCGAAACGTCTCTTCTGTGCATCCGTTCCGAACATGCCGATAAATGCCTTGAATGCCTCCGGACGGGCTACGGAAATATCTTCCCTTTCCAGCAGCTCTGCCATTGTCTCTGCAATCAGGCTGTTGGTGTGATCCGGATCCAGATTGTCATCCGGACGGCGATCAAGTTCTGCGAGCAGCGGATCATCCGGCATTTCGTAATGGCGCAGGAAGATATCCGAGCCAAGGAATACAGAGAGCAGAGCGACCCAGATGCACATTGCACATCCGAAGAATGCACACATAAATATGGTATCTCCTTTGACGCCCGTAAACGCACTGATGATGCCGAAGATCAAATATGCGCCGATCGTGCCCCAGATATAGCGCGGCATAATCACAGACATGCGGTACTTGGCTTTGTACGACCATTCCGTTACCTGACCGTTTACAATTTCCGCAGCAGTCCTTACGCCCTCTCTGACAGCACAGTAGCTTGCCATCATCATGGCGACGATCATCAGCAGCCCTGTCAGGAAAGGTGGAACATGCAGCAGCGGCAAGCCGATGGCAAATACAAAGAGCAGTACCCAGCCCACCTTTGACAGGATCGGTACGAGCTTCAGGACACGATCCTCGGATTCCTGGATCTTTTTGACCGTTTCCAGGGCAGGCTTCAGCTTTTCTTCAAATTCGCTCTGCCACTTTGTCCAGCGTTCATCCAGCTGCGCACGGGACTCCTCGGCATCAATCAGCAGATCTCTCGCATCCACAGTGGGAGCCTTCGGCGCACTTGCTGTGGAGCGGTAGGCCTCCATAACGGCCTTCTTGTATCCGGGATAGTCGCTTCTCCAGAGTGCAAAGCATACCATTGCAATCTGGTAGATCCCCCGCATCTCGATCTTTTTGGTCATGATCACGGTGCTCAGCGTTTCAAGGGCAAGATGACGCACATCCGCGGCCATTGACATATAGGCAACCTCCAGGGAAATCTTTGCCGGGTCAAACTGAATGTCACCCTCATATGGCTGGGAATCCTTCTCAAACAGCACCAGGTTCAACTCATCCATCAGCGCGTCACTGACCGGAAAATCCGGATTCTTCTCAATCGACTCGTTATTGCGGCGGATGGCCTGTGCCGCCTGCGCGAATGCGGGATACCGATTTGCCAGATCATCCGCAGGCTTGTCACGATTCGCAAGAAAAGCATATGTAATAGCACCGGAAATCTCGATCTCCAGTCTCTCATCCGATACCTGCTTCGGTACCGACCGACTCACCAGAAACGGCTGAATGCAGCTTACCCAGACACGGTCGAGCGGTTCAAGCGACTGTCCGGCACTGTCGGCGGCTCCGGCGTCCGTTGCCTCTGAATCCTCCGTCCGGTTGAGCTTTCTGTCATACTCGGCACGGTTTTCCTTGTTTGCAAAGACTGTCTGCGCGGCACGGATCTTTTCGATCATATCCTTTGCCTTCGGATCGCCGATGGAGGCCTTCATCAGCCATTGGTTTTCGAGCTTAGACAGCTCCTGGGTGATTTGCTCGTTCGAGGATGCGGTATCCAGGCCGAACAGCGTATAGTAATTTTCCATAGGTCTTACTCCTTCTCCTTGCATCAGACATACCGTCTGATTTATTTTCAGCCCTTTCAGGAAACTGAACTTGAAATGATCTTCCGGCGCTTATCAAAGATATTCTGTACGGATGCGGGAATCTTCAGGCCGTATTTTTCACCGGATGCCTTCAGATCATTCCATCTGGATTTGGCGGAACGCCAGCATTCCATGATCGGTTCATCACACTGCCGGCTGTTTACGGCAAGTGCCTGATTCTGCTCCGGTGAATACCGATCCTTCCACATCATTCCGTATTTCTGCCGCTGCAGAGAAAGTGTCTCATAAATGAGGATCTCCGTATCCAGCAGATACCAACGTTCCATGAGCCGTTCAAAGCCGGACTGAAGGCCGTGGAACATTGCCGTGTATTTCCGGAACTGCTGCTGCAGCGTCGGATCATCAATGGATTCAAAGCTCTCCACGCCTGCGGCAGAGGCTTCCTGCCATGCCGCATTTCCATCCAGCTCCCGTGTCATCTGACTGAACCGGAGCATCTGCTGATAGAAATTCTGCGTTTCGTCGAGCAGGGTCTGCTGTTTCTGCGTGAATTTGATCTGCATGATCTCCGCACTGCGGAGCATATTGCCGTGGTAGATCCCGCTGACAAGCGACAGCCGGATCAGGTCGGTATCTGTCAGAATGGAATCTCCCTTGTACTCCGGAATCTGCAGCTCAAAGGGCTTGAGCAGTCCCTCATAGCTCACAAGGCATCTGCCGGGCGTGAAAATACCCATGCGTTCCATCTGAAAATCGTCCGCAGACATGGAGGACGCCAGAAGCTCACGCTCATCCTGCGAGGTCAGACGCAGGCCGAATTTCAGAGAGGTATTCTTGATGACCTCCG
Organism: uncultured Ruminococcus sp.; assembly: GCA_902783005.1. GTDB lineage: Bacteria > Bacillota > Clostridia > Oscillospirales > Ruminococcaceae > UBA3855. The sequence continues at coordinate 3,509 of CACZPI010000049.1, forward strand.
GCGCCATGGCAGTTGGCAGCTGGTCTGCGATCACAATACCCTCACCGAGAGAACGCACCTCTGCAAGCATCTTGACTATGTAGGCTGTGGCAGAGATCTTGGGGTCAATGTCGCCGCCCTCCTGCACGCTCTTGTTGGCGATCAGGTTATGCGCTTCCTCCAGGAAGATCATATGCCGCGGCGCACCGCCGTTCTTATCCGGATCGAATGCCTTGCGGTCAAGGCTCTCACGGATCAGCGTCATCAGCATCAGCATCAGAAAATTGGAGGGGCCGGAGCCCAGGGAAGCCAGTTCGATGACGGCGCTCTTTTCCAGCCATTCCTCTTCCTCGAACGTAGAATCCTCGACATCAAAAATATCGCCCATTTCACGCTGCAGCAGCGATCCGATACGCACTTGCAGGATCGATTGCAGATTGCTGCGCACTTCATCCGCGTACTGGTATTTGTCCAGCAGCTTTTCGACCTGAACATAGAGCTTGCTCATTGTCGGATACGGGAGCAGGCCCTGATTGACCATGCCGGGCAGCCAGCCGAGATCCTCATATACCGTCTGGATGCCCTCTGTCAGCAGCATCGGCATCGGCGGATCCAGCTTGAAGGTTCCGTTGAACACATCCATCAGCCGGTTGATATGATCGGCAAGCTTCATCCCCTTCGGGAAACGGAAGGGATTGATATGGATGGGGAACATACTATTGGCGCAGGGCGAAAACAGTGCCACATCCTCCATGCCGGGCTGGGACAGGAGCGAACGGTATTCACGCTTGGCAGGCTCGAGCACCAGAACCGGAATGTGATTCGCATGGATCCGCGAAATCAGGTACATCATCGTGTTCGTTTTACCGCTGCCGGGCATGCCTGCCAGAAATGCATGCTTGGAAAGGTTTTTCCACGGAACATGAATGGGGTGATTGGACGTATCATGTCCGATCAGCATGCCGGAATCACTCTTCGGGACGGTCTCCTTGGACATTTCAATCGTTTCACCCGGGAACAGCACCGGCATCACAGCAAACGGCGTCATCTGCTCAAGGGTAAATACATAGGGCATAGCGACCAGCGCATCCGGTGCCTGCTCATCACTGCAAACACTGAATCCGTGGGAGGTTTCCTCAAATACCGAACCGGATGACGGATCCAGCTCCAGCCTTGTCAGCTGATAATCGCCTTCATTCAGCGCTTCGGAAGCTGCCGCGTCAAGGATCTGCATGGCGGCCGCATCAGAATCACTCAGAACCTGTATATTGGCCTGAAACTGCGGGGATGCCGCCAGTGCATCGAGCAGCTCCTCGTAAAATTCCAGTGCCTTTGCGGCGTTGTCATCCTTGCCGTTTGAAGCAACAGCGCCGGGGGTCTTGGTGACCTTGAGGGCATTCCGCTGGCGCAAAAGCGGCAGGATATTGGCCAGCCCGTTTTCCAGCACCGGCATATAATCCACAGGGTACAGGCTCACACAGTAGGCACTGGACACACCGGAGACGACCATCAGGCGAAGCATGGAATACAGGCGTGCGCCGTCATTCATCTTCCAGTCGCTTGTTGTGTAGAACAGCTCGTTCTGGTCGGAAGAAGGAATAAAGTATTCCCGTTTGCGAAGATCCGCGGCAAAGCGGTACTTCCGTCTGCTCAGACAGGAAGCGTCCGTTTCCCTCAGGGAATCATAATACGGTGCCAGGATCGACGCCTGCATGATCTGCCGCGCCGATTCTATCGCCGCATCATTCGGCGCGTCAAAGCGCAGTACAAGGTGCATCCGGTCTCCGGGTTCACGATCATTGTCAAATTCGTAGATCAGGTGAATGCTTCCCTGAAACAGCTTGCCCCACTGGTTCATCTGCCGCCAGAATGCAGCGTGCTGTGTCAGAACACCGGAAGGCCCTGTCTCGGCCAGAGAAGCGTATTTGCTCAATGAGAAATCGGGAGACTGGCGGAGTTCATAATATAAATACTTCATCAGTGCAACCCATCAGGACTGGATCTCCTGCAGAAGGCGGTTGAAGTTGCCCTCTGCCTCCTCCATGTCCTTCATTGCCTGCTCGGCATTCTGCTCAAAGCCCTGTGCATTCTGCTCGGCAAGTCCGGCGCCCTCATTGGCAGCAGAGCGTCCGAATTCGGATGCACTGCCGGCACTCCGCAGTGCTTCTGCCGCCTGACGGCTCTTCTGGCTTTCAGCCTGTCCCTCCTGGCTGGCATTCTGCGCTTCTGTATAGCCTTTTTCCAGCTCTCCGTGGACCTCGCTCTGCATGTGATTCGAGCCTTCATTCACCGCGGAAGTACGGGTACTCTCCAGCGCTGCCTGAATATCATCATCCACATCCCGCGGCGCATTTTCCAGAATGCTCTTGACCTCACGGATCTCGCCGGCATCTTTTTCGGCCTTCTCCAGGCCGGACATCTCTGTCTGCTTTGCCTGCTCGACCTTCTGCTTGTTCTGCTCTAATTTCTTTCCCATAATAAACACTCCTTTTTCAGGATCTCAGGAACGCTGCCGGAGATCCATTGTGATTGTATCCTGCGATCCGTGTACCGGGATTATCCCGGTGCACGGGTCTTTCGGCCTTACAAGCTCAGCCAGGATCTCGGCCTGCTGCTTGTATCGGTACCCAGTTTGGATTCCACCCGGCTGCCCGTGTCCGCATCGATCAGCTTTTCAAGCATTTCTGCCGTACCGCCGGAATGTTTGAAAGCCTTATGAATGGCGGTCGGTACCAGCTGGATGCTTTTGCAGTCCGGTGTCTCGTGCATGGTCAGCCCGTGTGCCCTCAGCTGCGCAGACAATGCGCTGACGCTGCGCACCTTGCTGACGTCAATGCCGGTACTCTCTTGAAAATCAGCCGCAAATGAGGAATCCCGTTGCAGACGATCCACAATATCCTCCGCCACATATTTCTGCCATCTCCGGCGGATGATATTGTTAAATTCGTCTCTTGTCCTCGGCTCGCCGTTCTTGTAAAGATCCCCCAGTTTGATGTCATGCCCCAGCTTGGAATAGGTAAGCGAAGGATCGCCGCAGTTGATGGTAAACTGCGAAACCGGAGAAAAATCCACATCTCCGTGACGATACCCGATACCGGATACACCATATTTCTGAAGTTCGCGTGCAAGCTCGCCAGAGCTCTCCCGGGGGATCCGGAGCGAATTACCTGCGCTGCCGTTCCAGTCCAGTTCAGCACTGTTCCGGTTGGCAATTGCAATTTTCGTCTCCTCGGATAGGATTTCCGGCAGATCCTCTTCCTCGTCATCGTCGTCAAACAACAACCGGGCAGCGGTGTCTGCGTCAATCCCGCTCTGCGAGCTGTCATCAAAAAAAGTTTTCGGGTCAATATCCCCCCATCCAGGGCTTGCCGGCTCCTCAAGAACTGACCAGTCAGCTGTACTGGGCGAAGAGAAATGGCCGGTTTCAAAGCCCCTTTCAAACCTTCCGGGATCATCCAGGGTCTCCGGGCCTGTTTCCGGATTTCCAAAGGCCCTCAGAGAACCCATTCCAATCTCCTGATTCTGTACCATCTGCACGGAGCTGCCGTCGGTGGCAAGTGTCATGCCGTTCTCCTGCTGAAACGCCCGGAAATCCTCCAATGACATGCCGTAATGGTCTGCCATTGCCTGTTCTGTCTGACTTGCACTCCTTCCTGCCTCTGGGATTCCCGCCAGGGAAACGGAATGCGCCTTGTTCATAGCCCCTGTGGCAGCAGCAGCTCCCAATACCGCCGCGCCCATACGCTGTGCCCTTGTCCCCGCACCGGAAGCGGAATCCGCCTTGTTCATAGCTCCTGTGGCAGCCGCCGCTCCCAATGCCGCCGCGCCAATGCGCTGTGCGCTTGAAGCACCTGGCTGACCACCGGAATAGCCGCCTCTTTCGGCAACCTGATGATCTCCGGAGGAAGGCACAACACCGTCTGCCGCCGCCATAGCTGCCTGAGACAGCTCGCGGTAGCCGGTTACAAGCGACTGGTAATGCTGTTCCCGCTGGTCGGTCAGATTCGCGCCTGCACTCGCTGCCTCGCTTCCGAAACGCATACCGGAGATCTGACGCAGCTGGTCGCCCGCCTGTGAAGTCTTCTGCTTCCTCTCCTGATACTGTGATGCCATGCGGTTATACCTGCCCGACAAATTGGAGGCTTCCGACTGGTACTCTTTTAATTGCTCCTGTGCCTGTGCACGCTGACTGCGTGCAGCAAAGCCCCGGCTCTCCGCATCTGACCGGGCAGCTCTCGCGTCCGATATCTCTCCTTCATACATGGCACGAAGCTCCTCGATCTGCCGTGCCTCCTCTTCATCGTCGCCGGAAGGAGTGGGCAGTTGGGCAAGTGCTTCTTCTGCCTGTCTTTCACGCTTCTGCGCAGCCTCCGCATCTGCCCGTGCCGATGCGATCGCGCTTTCCGCCTGTGCGATCTGCTGACGGGACGACTGGACACCATGCGCGATACCACTTACGGCACTCCACTCACCGGATAACTCATTCGCCATTGCTGCTCCTTCCCTTCACCTCGTAGGCGAATCCCGACTGGCAGTCCGGGCCCTCATAGTCCTTCAAAATGATCCAATCGCCCTGTTTCCATGCACCGGATGCCAGTTCACGTCCGATCGGCGTAATAAAATCATGCTCTACCACATTTCCGATACCGCGTCCGCCAAATTCCAGATTCTCCATTGCGCGTGCCTTCAGCTTCTGGTAGAGGGTGCTGTCTTCCGGCAATTCCAACCGGATATGCTGCTGCTCCTGTAGATTTGCAATGATCTGGCGAAGCTGTTTATCCAGGATCTTCACGCCAAACTCCGCCCGGATATAATCGAAAATGATGATATTATTGCCGATGCGGTTAAGAAATTCAGGGCGCCAGCTTTCATGCAGCCGCCTGGTCACGGATTGTTCGATCTCGTCGATGCTTGCCGAATAATCTACCGTCGGACGCTTGGTACCGTCCGGCAGCGTCTCCGTCAGGCCAAGATTTGTTGTGAAAATGATGATGCACTCCGTAAAATAGACGGTCTCCCCCTTGGAATCCGTCATTCTGCCGTCATCCAGGATCTGCAGGAATTTATCCAGAATACTCGGATTTGCCTTCTCGATCTCGTCAAACAGCAGGATGGAATACGGATGCGAACGGACTGCATTGGTCAGCTCACCGCCGGCATCATAGCCTACATATCCGGGCGGCGCTCCCAGCAAACGCTGGTCAGAATGCCCCTGGCTGTATTCACTCATATCAAAGCGGATCATTGCACTCTCCGCACCGAATACACAGCGTGCCATAGATTTGGCAAGCTCTGTCTTACCGGTACCGGTAGGCCCGGCAAACAGCAGCACGCCACGCGGCCGGTTGCCCGAGGAATGCTGAAGACCTGCCATACCGGTAACGGCACGGATAATCACATCCGCTGCCGCCTGCACCGCCCTGGGCTGTCCCATTACATACTGTGACAGCTCCGCTCCGATCCCGGAAACCCGTTCTGTTCCCAGTGCTTCCCAGGGATTTTCTTTTCTGCCGTGGCGGTAAGCACGAATGGTTTCCTCCGCTTCCTTGACGGTTTCTCCTTCACAAAGTCCCAGCACGGCATCCAGTGCCGCACAGGTAAAGCCGTCGGTCTGGGCAACCAGGCGCTGCAATGTTTTTTCCTTCGCCGATTCCTCCAGAGAGATCCAGTCCAGGAAGCTGCTCTGGTACGCAGAGATCAGCTGGCGGCGGAGTTTTTCCTTCGGCAGATCCAGCGTCAGCACCCGGCAGTATGGATTGTAGCGATAAAACCAGGTGGGCAGCTCCTGCACCTTGCTGGTGATCAGAAAAATCAGATTATTCGCCCAGCCCTTGCGGTTATTCGCCCTTCCGGATCTGGATTCCTCCGAGGCCAGCAGCAGGGTGGAGAGATATTCGATCTCCGCTGCATCGGGATGATCCGCACTGGTCAAAAGCTGCCCCGCCATGCGGATGATCACCGCCGTTGCGTGATCGGTTTTCCCGACGGCCTTACGGACGGTGGTGAATGCCTTCAGAATATCCGGCTTCTGCCGTGTATCCTGAAGCTCTCCCTGCTTGCAGAATTCGGATACCATCTGCCCGGAATCATCGTATGCATTATAAAATCCGTCGATCCGGTTGTAGAATACGACATTCTGATAGCCTGTATTCGTCAGATACACATGCAGGAATTCCTCAAGGCTGACCAGATCACCGGACTCCAGTCCTTCGGAAAGGATCTGCAGATCACTGACATTCCCCTCCAGGATAAACATTTTCTGAATACTCCGGTATGTATCCAGTTCTTCCTTCCATTGTGCGCGTTCCAGCATACCAGTCACCCCGTGATTCATGCATTTTCTTCAACAGCGACAACCACTGTGAGGTCAGCCAGATACAGCTTTGAACCTGGCTTCAGCAGGACTGTTTCGCCTTCCCTGAGGCGCTTTCTGCCGCTGCCGTCATCTGTAAAGGTTCCGTTCAGGGAACCGGAATCCTGCACCTGCAATTCCGCATGCAGCGCAGGACGGATATAGCAGTGCCGCCGGCTGATCAGGAAATCGGCGCCGAACAATTCGCCGCCCAGCTCCTCCCGGCCTAAATAACCTCCCTCATCGGGAACAGGGATCTTCTGCCCGCAGGTGTAAAGCACCAATCCCTTGCTGCTTCCCGCATACTGCTGCGCAGCGGGGGCAGCCTGCTCCGACCGGGGGGACTGTACAGACGGCGCCTCGCCGACCGGCTGGATTACCCTTCGCCGTGTCGGGGAGGCTGTCTGTCCCATCTGTCCCGGGATCGCTGACGCCTGTCTCCGGACTGCAGGGCCGGGAGAACCGAAAGGCTCAAACAATCCGTCGTCTGTCTGCTCCGGTTCACTGACCTCCGGCTCCGGCGCCTGCTCCTGTACAGGTTCGGTATCCTCTGCTGTCCTGCCGTCCGCATGACAGGGAACAGGGCGATTCTGACGCCGGTCATAGGGCATTCCACAGACCGGACAAGCCTTCGGGAGAGAGCCGCCTGCCGGGAAGGGCTCGCTCCAGTGTCCGTCATTGCACCGGACCTTCCGGTACTGAAATTCAGTTTGATCCATAAGTATCAGCCTCCTGCGCTGTCAGCCTTCTGGTGCGTCTGCGTGAACCTTCTGCCGCCGGCTGCATTCTGCGCGTGAAAAATCATTGTCTCCTCGGAAGGCTCCTCAAGCCGCTTGTCATGGAATGTGATCCCGAACTCCACAGCCAGTTCCTGCTCGATCGTACTTGTCAGGGAGCAGATCTTTCTGGCAGAGGAAACACCGCGGCGGACATCATCCATCGTTTTCTGCGTACCCTCATAGATGCCTGTGACCTGCATATCCAGGATCCCGTTTGCCGCCCCGGAAACTGCAAGCTGTGCGTGCTCGTACCGGAAGCACATGACATCGCCGTCCGATGCCGCATCTGTCATTTCTATGTTATGCCTTGCAAGCACTGTTTGCACTGCGTGAGAGAAATACTGGTGTTCCTTGCGCTTCTGGTACTGATGGGCGAGCTTCCGGATGCAGACACCGAGCTGATCGGCAGCCTGGGGATCCGAGAGGAGCTGTTCATCCGGAGAAATCTCCAGCAGCTTGCACAAAGCAAGATATTTGTTTCTGCTCAGGGCAAGCGACTGCTGCGAATCCTGCACGGCTGCCTGCTGCTTCTCCAGCTGTTGAAGCAACTTTTCGAGCTTTGGCATATTCCGGGCGGCAAACATATCGCGTTCATACTCTGCTGCATCCCGGAATTCCGCCGCCAGACGCCGGATGGAAGGATAGCGTCCTGCATGCTCCGAAGCCAGAGCCAGCTCCAGCTTTTCGGCAAACTGGTCGGAAATTCGGGTACGGATCCGCTTCTGGCTGGTCTCCTCAATTTTCCCGAGCTTCACGCCTTTCCTGCCCATGGTTACTGCGGCTGTCTGCTGACGGATCACAGATCTGCCCATGTTCAATTCCGCTGTATGGCCGCTCTTCTGCATATCACTTGCGAGCTTGGCGATCTCCTGCTCCAGAAGCGTCAGATCTTCCCCTGCATGCGAGAGCTGAGTGACCAATGCCTGGCGGCGCATCCGGAAGTTCTCCGCACGTCCCATCGTCGCAAGCTGCAGATCCAGAACATGCAGCTTTTCACGCATCGCCGCAATCCTTCGGCTGTGCTCTGCCTTCCGGGAAGCGGCCTCCTTTGCCTGCGACTGCTCTGCCTCTCTGAGACGGCCGGCATTCTCAGACTCTTTCCGGAAGGCTTCCTGCTGAAACTGCGCATCAAACGTTTCGACTTTCTGCTGCTGCATTTGCAGTTCATTCATGACCTGATTCAGATCACTCCGGCACTCGTTGACGATCCCTCTCAGCCGGTTGGTTTCAATCTCAAACGGGCTGGTGATATGGCTGCTCATTGACCGATTCCTCCTATTGCCATTACGCCTTGCTTTTCCTTCGGATATCCTCTAAAGCCCTGTCCATTCCCTGGAAGGAGAGCCATGCTTCAAAGCCCTTGTCCCTGATCAGCTGCTCCACGATCGCGTCAAGATAGATGACATTCTCATACAGATAATCCACAACATCCGCCAGGGATTCAAATACCACATTTCCTATCCGGAAGGTGTCATCGCCGCGCAGCGCCATAAAGAGCTGGCGGATCGCCTCATCCGGATGCACTCGGCTCATGCGGCACAGATCCTTGATGAATGTAAGCTGCTTGGGTGTGATCTTTTCCTGCTTCTCCATATAATACACCGCAAGCTCTCTCTGCATGAAATCATGGACATCCTTCGTGCTGCTGTCTCCTTCGCGCCAGGTTTCCTCCAATTCAGCCAGCGTTTCATAATGCTTGCCGCGCCAGAGGAACCCGTCGCCCTCCAGCAGCTCGATGCTCAGGCGGAACAGTGCATTTTCCGGCTCCGGCAGCAGATGCAGTTCCCGGCAGACCGGCTCCCAGGAGTTGTCCAGATAGACAAGAAACCTGTCGAATTTTCCCTGTTCAAATAAAAATCCGGCATCCTTCCAATGGGTGAGGATTCCCTGGATCAGGCCTTCCTGATCGACTGCGATCAGCGGCGGATTTTCAAAGCGGATCATCGGTGCAGCCGGAGCCGTCTGTCTTTTCTGCGTGCGCTGCCTTGTCTCGGCACCAAAGACCTCACCCTTGCACCAGCTTTCCGCTGCCTTGGGGCCAAGGCGTCTTTTGGGATCGGCTTCGATCAGGCCGTTGATAAGACGGCGCAGCCCTGTTGAGCCCTGCTCAAAGCGGATCCCCGCATTCCAGCGGTGCAGGATGCCGTCAAGCGTCGTTTCCTGTATCATCGGCTCTCCCGTCACCAGCTCCGCCAGGGTCATTCCGACAGAAAACCAGTCGCTCCAGGGGCCGCATCTTCCCTCTGTCTGGTTCGTCAGAATGTAGGGATCGGTATAGGACGGCGTGAAGTATCCCACCGTTTTCTTGAAATGGGATGCACTGCCGAAATCTGCGATCACGACGGAGGTGCCGTCATCATTCCAGAGCAGGTTGGAGGGCTTGATGTCATTGTGAACGATGCCCGCACCATGCAGCGCCCCCAGGCCGCGTATCAATGCAGGAAGGATCTGATTCCGCAGGGTCTCCTCCGGGATCGGCCCGCGCAGGGCACCGCCGCTGTAAAACGGACTGACCTCAAAGAAAACACCGTCCATTTCAAACATATCAATGATCGCGGCATGCTCCGGTACCTGGAGCATCCGGATCTCCTCAATGACCTCACTCCGGCACGGAACACAGTACGCCTTGACGACATAGCGTCCATACTGCAAGCCGGATCGGCTGCGGGCGAACCAAAGCTCAGAACCGGCAGTGACAGCCATAGGTGCCACCAGCTGATAGCCGCCGACATCCTGTCCCTGATACAGACGCGGTTTCCGGAGCTGAACGCTTCCGTCCGCGCAGATCATTGGCAGAGTTGCCTGTTCGGCCCACTCTGCCGCACGAATTGTTTCCTGCATAGCAATTGCCTTTCAAAATGCCCTAAATATTATTCGGCTCCGGGCGGTATGCCGATCAGCCACAGCCTGTCTTCCATCAGAACGCCTTGCAAACGGCGGGGTGCATTTTCTGCATCTGCGTACCGCCGGGCATGACGGAATACATGGATCTGCTGATTATCTGAGCCTCGCAGTCCGACGCCGCTGTTTTTCTCCGGATGATAGGCGCCGTCCACCAGCACGCTGATCCGTTCCAGCGTTTCGCTGACAGCCGGACACTGCATCTCTCTGAGCTGTGCGAGCGTATATCCTGAAAAAACAAGAATATCGCCGTCTGCATAGCGTTCCCGGAACAGCCGCACCAACGCAAGCAGCTCCTCCGGCTGTTCAAACGGCTCACCGCCGCTGACGGTCAGCCCGTCCGGTATGACATGCTCCGGGATCCGGGAGAGGATCTCTTCGGGTGTGAGCAGTGTACCCTGGTTTGCATCCCGGAATGTCGGACTGATGCAGCCCTCACAATGCCGGGAGCATCCCTGCACCCAGACACCGAGACGCTCCCCGTATCCCAGTGTCCGGACAGGATACCAGAGCATAGCCGTTCTCATTTTGCCCATGTCCCACCTACGCACTTCTGACATACACCCTTCGACATCAGCGAGCCGCAATACATACAGGAACCTTCCTGAAGACGGATGCCGAGCGTGTGCGTGACAAGATAGCGGTTCATCATCTGGAAATACTCCTCTGCATGGATCAGGTACTTCCTTCCGAGCAGACGTTCCAGACATTGGTTGGGATTCTCGCTGTATTTCTTATCGGAACGGTCAATTGCCTGGAATTTCCTGATCTGCGCAAGACTGCTGACGTATTCACCGGACACCAGGCACTTTTCATCTGAGGGAAGCAGATTGGTCAGACAGCCTCTTCCGGTAATGCGCAGAACGCCGCCTGCACCGCTGCCGACCCTCGCCTGTCCGGGCGCGATCCACAGATCCCGATCAGTGGCAGGCTGCTTCATGACAAACTGCGGTATCGTCAGGTACGGACGGAAACGGACTGTATGCAGTTCATATGCCCATCTGCCGTCGGCTATATCATCCGGCATCGTATCCGTCTCCGGCCCGATCACACGGAAATAGTAATCGAGCCAGTCATGGAGCGAATCGTTCTCCGGAAAGGGCTCACGCCGGAAATTCGTCCTGCCGCGCAGAATCTCACAGCGCAGCGTGGAAAGAATACACCGGGTACGGATGCTCTTTGCTGCGAACGGGATCATCTGCCTTGCGATGATGTGCAGATCCGAGCGCTGTGATCCCGCGGGATTATCCAATGCCCGGATGGTGAGCTTCTGACAGTATGCGACCTCCCCGATCAGCCGCTCGTACTCATCGACCAGAGGCAGAAGGCCCTGCGGATTCTGCACCATATCGAGCTGCCCGAGCAGGGACTGTGCCTTTCGCTTGAGCTGCTTTGCATAATCGGAGATCAGGAGCGTCCGGGGATGCAGAAAGCCCTGCAAATTGCGCTGCATTTCCTCCTTCGCATACAGGATCCCCGTCTGTACGACCTTGTTTTTATCCACAGGAGCCGTATAGAGCGCCTGAAGGAAATACACTGTTTGCTTTTTCATGTATTTCCTCCTCCGCCGTACAGATGCTTGTTCAGCTTATTTTGTGCCTTTGCAAGCTCATTCTGTGCTTCTCCGACGTTCTTGCGAAGCGCGGCTTCCTTTTCCATTTCCTGCCTTTTCCGCTTGGCCTGGAGTATCTTCCGCGCCTTCCGGCGTGCAGTTACTTCCTGAACTGCCAGAAATCTGGCATAAACGCCCAGGCTGTCCTCCGTATCCGGCGCCTGCAATGCCGGATTCGGCCCTGCCAGACTCTGGAGAGCTTCCTCGGAAGGCTCCTCCAGAGAGCAAAGCAGTACCGTTTCCAGCCATGCCTTGGTATCGGAATCCAGGTCAGACGCCTTGATCTTGCTGTAGGTCTGCAAAACCATCTTGGCGGTTCCGTCGGCACTCGCCTGAGCCGCCTGTGTCCAGAGATCCGGCTCTGCTGCATCCCTTGAAGTGGAGATCGCCGCCATTCTGCGGATGGTTTCTGTATTTTGCAGATCAGAGGCGCTCTTTCCCTGCATCTGCAGCAGATCCATCTGCTCAAGAAACCGTCTGTCCTCCTGCGTCATGGCTGGATCCTGCCGGCCACTTTCTTCAGGCCATTCTGCTTGACCAGGAAGACGATGGCGGAGATCAGAAGCAGTCCGAGCGGAATGAAAAACGCGACAGTAACGTCTCTCAGAGGGGTCATGTAAACGATCGATGCCACAACAGCCGTAATTGCAGTCATCACACCGCCCTTCATCTTGACGCAGACAATACCGAACGCCAATCCTGCCAGAATCCCGGGCCATCCGATCGAGGCGCCCAGGATCATGGAGATCAGTATGAACGCGGCTGCAATGATCAGGAAGATCATCACCTTGCGTACCAGCCGGTAGGTATCGACCAGTTCCTTGACGCGCGTGAGATTATCGACCGAGGCCAGGATCCCGTCAATATTCTGCTGCATAGTAGCGGTATGACTTTCAAAATTCACAATAGTTGATGCCATAATATACTCCTTTATAGATTGTCGGAAAATTCTCCGAACTCACCAAACTCATCATACTCGCCGGCTTCGCTGATGTCATCCTCTGCATCCGATGCCTCTGCCAGATCTGCACTGTCAAGGCGATCCATAAACTGATTCATCCATGTCGGGAGAGGCTGGCTGTAAATTCGGATCTTGCGGATATCGTCATCCGGATTGTAGGAGATCACCGTGGTGTCTGTCGTGGTCGACATTGCGGCGCTCTGGATCGTCTGGATATACTGGTCTTCATTCAGGCCGTAAACGAGACGGTAATCGAATTCCTGCAGCAGATCGCCGTACAGCGAGAGGAATGCCGCCGGTTCATTTGCCCAGACAATGAAATTGCAGCCCTTGGCCGGTCCTTCACGGATCAGCTTTTCCAGCTTTGCCTTCGGGGAAACATCATATCCGTTTGTATTCTGCAAACGTCTTGCACGGTTGATACCGGCGAAGATCACATAATGCTCGGTGCCCTGTGTATTGTTCTCCAACTCCTCCGTCAGTGTATCAATGCCGTCGATCAGCGACTCGCTTCCGAAGATACGGATCGCATTCGGGAACCGTGCGCAGAGCGTATTCATGACATCCTCATACGCACCGTCGAAGGAATCGTCTTCATACAGATTCTTGAAATCGAAGAAGGAAATGATCGGATGCGAATGCAGCTGTGCGCCGCAATCCTTCAGATAGCTGTTGAACAGGATGCTCATGGCTGCAAAGCCATACAGCGTGGAGGCCTGCTTGGAATCCGCACCCATGATCAGCAGGTTCTGCATGCGCTTTGCACGCAGCGTGATGTGGAATCGGTCGACCATGGCAATCTCCTCACCAAGATACAGCGGGCAGCCGATTGCGCGGCTGGCAGGCAGCAGACCGGTATTCGTAAAGCGGTTGAGCGGATTGTCACGGTCGTCCTGGATCGTCGAGAGCAGGAGTCTCGGCTTGAATGTAGGCTTCCAGAAGAGCACCTCTTTCTGACGCTCTGCAATGCGCTGCAGGAGTGTGTCATGATCGGAGGTATTGACAATGGCAACACGGAATGCATGGTTCGCATCCCGGCTGCCGCCGCTGTTGTTGAAAATGCCCTTGCCGGGGCTGACATTTTCCAGTGTCTCAACGCCGGGGTTATTCGCATTGAGAATATAGGTTGCGGATTCCGGCGTGGAACGCAGGGCGATACGGTCATACATCAGGCCGTAGACATCAGACAGCACATCCGGAAGCACCTGGGAGGCCAGGATCAGATGCACGCCGAAGGAACGTCCCTGCTGTGCGATATTCTTGATCAGCTGCTTGCACTTCTTGGTATTATCGGATTCCTCATCCCGGAACATTTCCTGGAACTCGTCGGCAATGAATACGATACGCGGGATGCGATGCATCTTTCCGGTCGTATCCTTGTCCGCCTCCCGGTTATACTGTTCAATGCTGGCTTCGGGACGGTCGGTCTGGCTCTTGAACAGGTTAGAACGGCTGGCGATGACCTTATTGACAAGCGACTGGAGTACGGAGTAGCCGAATTCCGGTTCGGTATCCACAGAGATCACGCGGAAGTTGGGAAGCTTCCAGTCGGCATAGATCTTGGATTCGACGCCGTGCTTGAAATCCAGCAGATAGATCTGCACATCCTCCGGGCTGTAGCGCAGCAGAAGGCTGGTGATGATCGTATGCAGCAGGGTGGATTTACCGGAACCGGTGGTGCCGGAGATCAGGGCGTGGTGCTCGATGCTGTTCTCACCGCCAAGATGGATGCTGACTGTACGCCGTGCACCCTCCAGACCAATGGGGATCTCAATGCCGTCATCACACTTGAAGCTGAACCAGCGCTCCGGATGCTGGGTCAGGTCATCCGAGATCTCGTCATAACCGATCTCGACATGGCCGGAATTCTTGATGCCTGTACGAAGTGCTGTCATGATGGCTTCTGCATTGTCAGGCGACGGATAGGCGACCGGACTGAAAATGTGCATTCCGGTCTTGTAGTTGTAATTCATGCTGTGACCGGATACATTGAGCTGCCACATCTCACGGAAGCCGAGAGGCAGATCCTCCGTAAAGTCACCCCTTGCTACGGACAGAATCGTATAGACACCGCACTTCGGGCCGCTGCTGATGATCTTCTCAAGCAGGCTGATGGAATTCTTGGTCAGGTTGCGGGGGAAGTCTGCAACAAAAAGCATCTGCATCGGTTCTGCATTCTTTCCCACATGCGCATTATAGGAAACGATGTCCTTGAATTCATCACGCAGGCAGTCCTGATGGACATGCTCGATCTGATTGATGAGCAGCGTCAGCTGCTGCTCGATACGATCCGCCTGACTCCAGATCTTCGTGGAAATGATGCGTTCATCATCATCACCCAGACAGGAGAAGGCATTGAAGTTCTCGCCCAGGCCGATCGGGTCGATCATGGTCACGCGGAAGCTGCCGCAGGGAATGGACATGAAATACCGCATTTCCAGAGCACGCATATATTCCAATGCCTTTTCGCGATTTGACGAATCAAAAATGATCGCCTGGTTCATGCGGGTATCCGAAAAGCTTCTGCCGACCGCAAACTGCAGCGAAGCATTTCCGTCCTCTGTATCCTTCAGGGCAAACGAAAAGCTCTCCCGGATATACTGGATAACCTCTGCCGCATTCGGCAGCAATGACTCCATGGTGTGAAGATCAACAACGATGTTACCGATCTGCACAGCATCCGGGATTTCCTTGGTCGGTTCATAGTTGGCATCTGCCGGTGCGATCGTTTCCAGGAATTCATATTTTGTACGGACCTCGTCCGGGTGCAGTGCGTTGACGGACTCAATTGCTTCATCATAAAGGCGCTGCATATTTTTCTGATGCTCGTTGTCTTCCTTTTCGATAACCGCTGCCCGCTCACGTTTCTGGGTTTCAAACTGTTCCTGGTAGGTCGCATCCGCTGCCTTGATCTGGTCATTGGCAAGGGCTTCGACCTGCTGACGGAGCGCGGTCATTTCGTCACCGAATTCCTGATCCTCTTTTTCAAGGCGCTTGCGGATGCGGTCCACTGCTGCATTCAGCACCTGGCCGATGGCGAGCTTTTCACCGGAATGCGGCAGCTCGTGCAGTGCAGCATTATACTTTTCCATGGATTCCTCGTAGGAGCGTCCCAGCGAGTCCAGACGGGTGTAATACTCGTTCTTGCGCTTGGCAGCTTCCTCACACGCTGACCGCCTGGCAGTTTCCATCTCCTGCATCTTATGCTGATGACGCTGCTCGACAGCATTGATGGCTTGTGTGTGGCGCGTCTTTTCGTCTGTCACCTGCTGATCGAATTGCTGGATGCAGCTGACGATCTGCCAGGGAACCAGCTCCATCTGATCGTAGGCAGCAATAACATCCATGTCCTGATACAACTGATTTGCCTCGTTCATATTTACCTCCCGATTATCATTAAGATCCCGGATGCTCCTGAAGGAGCAGTCGTTCTGTTCCGCCCTGAGAGATCTCCGGTCCCTTAAAATGTGCAACAATCGTGCCAATATACCATATTATACCACAAACAGAATCGGAAATCAATAGTTTTTGTCCATAATTATCAAATATAACTCTTTTTTCTGCATTTTGTATTTACAGCCGTGTTGTTCTGTGTGCATTTTGCCCTAACGATCCTCTCTGCAAACGAATCGAAAGCCATGTCAGTCCGTATGACAGCCTGTTCACAACAGTCTTGCATGCAGCATATCGGACTTGCAACGCCCTGCTCGACGGTCTTGCAGATCACAATGTGTTTTGTCGTCTATATGTGATTGACTTATTTGCGGTGATGATGTATAATTACAGATAAGGGCAGGCACTTGGCTTGCTTATCAGCTTCTTCGAGGTGAGACTTATGATACAAACTACCGCTTATGCTCCATGCAAGGTTTGAGGGAACTGCGTGGAGTATAGATAATGCCCTCGGACTTTGCATTTTTGATGATACTATCATATCAAAAGGAGCAAAGTCAAATGAAACATTCAGATAAATCAATCAAAAGCTATCTCCTGCTTTGGAGTACGCAATCTCTTTCCGCACTCGGCAGCTCAATGACGAGTTACGCACTTGGTGTGTGGCTGTATAAAAGCACAGGCTCGGCGCTGAAAGCGGCTCTTCTGACGGTATGCGCCTATGCACCTTATGTGCTGATGAGTATATTTGCAGGCGCACTGAGCGATAAGTGGAACAAAAAGCGAACGATGCTCATCTGTGACCTGTTCGCCGCAATGACAACAGTAACAGCTTTTCTGCTGATACAGGCAAACTGCCTTGAACCGTGGCATTTGTTTCTGATAAATGCGTTGAACGGTTTAATGAATACG
>CACZPI010000050.1 GCA_902783005.1 uncultured Ruminococcus sp.
AAACAAAAAGCAGAACCAAATTCGATGATAATAGCGATGTGCAGTATTATAATAGCACATCGCTATTTTTCTTTAATAGGAATCTCCCACTTGAAATCCCCTCCGATAAATGCTATAATGATAAAAAAGACAAGAGGTGAGCCTATGCCATACATTTTGATAATAGATGATGATGCGAGTATCAGCGAAATGCTTTCCGAAGCACTTGAAAATGAGGGCTACACTGTTTCAAAAGCCTATTCAGGAACAGAAGCGATGATGTTTTTATCACAAAGCCAGCCAGACCTTGTATTGCTTGATCTGATGCTGCCCGGACTATCGGGCGAGGAGTTACTCCCACATATCAAGGACATACCCGTCATGGTAGTGAGCGCCAAAGCCGATATTGCGGATAAGGTGGGGCTTCTGCTCGGAGGTGCTGTGGACTATATCACAAAGCCGTTCAATATGCAAGAGTTACTTGCAAGGATAACAGTTCAGCTACGCCGTAAAAACAATAGTGACAGCAATACTCTTAGGGTTGGTGAAATTACACTGTACTTTGATAAGCTGACCGTCAAGATAGAACAAACTGAAATCAGGCTGACACGAACAGAATGTGCAATTTTGAGATTACTGATGCAAAACCCGAATACACCCATAGGAAAAACCACAATACTTGAAAAAATCAGCTATGACACACCCGATTGTACGGAACGTTCATTGAAACAGCATATCAGCAATATCCGTCATAAGCTCCAAACAGTGAATGGAAAAGATTATATTGAAGCTGTCTACGGAATTGGGTTCAAGCTAAAATCTTGACAAAATCTTGACTATTTCTTGGCAGGTTTCTTGACCATTGTGTGATATAATGTTTTCACAAACAAGTTAGGAGGTCACACTATGGAATATGTTCTGAGAACGAATGGTCTTTGCAAACACTACAGGGATTTCAAAGCCCTTAACGGTCTGACGATGAGTGTGCCGAAAGGCTCGATCTACGGCTTTGTCGGCAAAAACGGTGCAGGCAAGACAACGCTTATCCGCCTTGTGTGCGGATTACAGCTCCCAACAAGCGGAGATTTTGAGCTGTATGGAGTCAAATGCTCCGATAAGGCGATTTCAAAGTCAAGGAGAAGAATGGGCGCAGTTGTGGAAACACCGTCTATCTATCTTGATATGACAGCGGAGGACAATCTGAAACAGCAGTACCGGATTTTAGGGCTGCCCAGCTTTGATGGGATCTCAGAGCTTCTGAAACTGGTTGGACTTGATAATACAGGCAGGAAAAAGGCGAAAAACTTCTCCCTCGGTATGCGCCAGCGATTGGGAATTGCGGTTGCGCTTTGCGGAAGTCCCGACTTTCTTGTACTCGACGAGCCGATCAACGGACTTGATCCGCAGGGTATCATTGAGATCCGTGAGCTTATCCTCAAACTCAACCGTGAGCAGAAGATCACGGTGCTGATCTCCTCGCATATACTCGATGAGCTGTCAAGGCTTGCTACGCATTACGGTTTTATCGACAGCGGGAGTATTGTCCGTGAAATGAGTGCGGAGGAATTGGAAATCGCCTGCCGAAAATGTATGCGTATGACCGTGACTGACACGGCAGTGCTGGCAAGAGTCCTTGATGATATGGGAATCGACTACAAGATCATTGATGCCAAGACTGCGGATATTTACGCAAAGCCGAATATCACGCAGTTATCCCTTGCACTTGCTGATCAAAAATGTGAGATTTTGTCTGTCGCAGAACATGACGAGAGCTTAGAGAGCTTTTACATCTCGCTTGTAGGAGGTGATGGACATGCTTGATCTGATGAAGGCACGGCTTATCAAATACTTCCGAAGCCCGTTATTCTATATTGCAGCGATCGTAAGTCTGGCATCAGGCATCTATGGTGGTGTGTATTGCACATTTTTCAAGAATGAAACAGACACTGTCATCAATTGCCGTGCAGATGATATGTGGATGCTTACTGCAATCTGGGCAGGAATTATTCTTGTTTCAATGTGTGCCGGCAGAGAGTTTTCTGATGGGACGATCCGCAATAAGATCGCAGTAGGTCATACTAAAACAGTTGTTTTTCTGGCTGAAGTCATTGTGGCTGTTATTATGACAGGTATCATATATCTTCTGAATATCGTTCCGACAGCGATCGGAGGGTGGTACTTTATCAATGGGATACCAATGCTTTCCGCTATGAAATGGTTTGTCAACATATTTCTCACATTTGAGTTTATGAGCATTTTGGCTGTGACGGTCACATTCCTATTGTCCAAAAGAGCGGTTTCTGTCGTTGCTGCCTTTGCACTTCACTTCGTCCTTTATATCATAGTTGGATTTACAGATGGATATTACTACAACATAGATGAGCCAAGATTCGGAACACAAACCTTCTATATCATGTATGAAGACGGAACAGTCGAGGAAACGGAACAAGAGTTTGAGAACAGATATTATATTGAGGGGCTTCCAAAAGCATTGGTACAGATCGAGCACGCTGTCAACCCGATGTACGGGCTTGAAGATGCTTTGAATTTCGGCTTTGTCCCGGATAAAACTATGGTTGATGATTATGTGCTGAAGCAAGAGCAAAATAGGATTCGTGATTTGAATTTAGATGTAATAAAAATGCTTGCTTACTGCCTTGCAGTGTCACTTTTGGGAGCAGTTTTGTTCCGGAAAAAAGACCTGAAATAGAATGAGGTGTCGGATATGATACGACTGATTAAGGCAAGTCTCATTCGATATATCAAAAGCCCGTTTCTGATTATTGCACTTTCAAGCAGTTTGGTTTTCGGCGTGATCCATGGTATTCTGGAGTGGAAGATGATACACTTTGATTTTGAATACTATTTCAACGAATGTGTATGGCTGGGTTCTCCAATGTCTGATCTGTGGTTCAAATGCAGTATTTGGGTAGTTATCGTTCTGATCTCCTCAGAGATCGGAAAAGAATTTTCTGACGGCACAATTCGCAACAAACTGTATATAGGACATACAAGAATGGCAATATATTTGTCAGAGATCGTTTCTGGCTCGGTCATGGTGTTTTTTCACTATCTTATGTTCATGATCCCTACGGTCATTGGAGGAGGCTGTTTCTTTTTTACTATGTCAACGATTGCCTGTCTTAGCTTACTTGGAGAGCTATTGCTGTTCTTTCTTGTATGGGGCATTTTTTCTGCCGTCCTGACAATGGTGATCGCTGATCGTGCAGTTGGCGTTGCAGTTGTTTTCTCTATCATGCTGTTTCTGGCTGTTATCAATGTAAATCTAAGAAGTTATTATTATAACACCGAACCTGCTGAGATCACAGAGACCACAGTTGAGTTTACAGAAGACGGAAAACCGTATTCAGTTGAACGAACGGTTAAAAATCCGTGGTATATAGA
Source organism: uncultured Ruminococcus sp. (assembly GCA_902783005.1). Classification (GTDB taxonomy): domain Bacteria; phylum Bacillota; class Clostridia; order Oscillospirales; family Ruminococcaceae; genus UBA3855. The sequence goes on from CACZPI010000050.1 coordinate 3,385, forward strand.
AGGACTGCCAAAGGCTCTTGTGAACATTGAGCATGAAGCCGATCCATTTTCGAGGGTACATAATGCTTGCATTTATGCATATATACATTATCCTGAGAAAGCGGAAAGTGTGGATTTTGATATGCAGATGCAAATTGACAGACAAATGCAATATGACAGTATCGTACTTATTTTGTCCGGAATGATACTCACTGCTACAGGTGCAGTTGTGTTCCGAAAGAAAGACTTGAAGTAAAGGAGATAATTATGGTTTATGGTCTTGTCGGCATATTATCTGCAATCGTCATTGCTCTGTGCATAAAAATCTATGCATTAAAAAAGTCCGCAAGGGAGATTGCAGATGCGTTTTCCGACAGGCTTCAGAACGATACCAATACATTGATAGATATTACTTCAAGCGACAAGGATATGTGCCGCCTGGCTGACAGTATCAACGAACAATTGAAAATACTTCGGAAAGAGCATCTGCAATATCATCAGGGCAATACAGAGTTGAAAAATGCGATCACAAATATCTCACACGATATACGCACTCCACTGACAGCGATCTACGGCTACCTTGATATGATGCAGAGATCGGACGATGCCGAGAAACAGGCTCGTTATATCTCAATCATGAAAGGCCGTGCTGAGCTGATGAAACAGCTTACGGAGGAACTTTTCCGTTACTCCATTATCCTGTCTGATGAAGGCGAACTGAAAACGGAGGCGGTCAATGTTGGGCAGGTGTTAGAGGACAGCATTATGGGGTATCACGGTGCATTAAGCGCAAAGGGAATCGTGCCGAATGTAACGATCACAGAAAACATCATTGTTAGAAATCTGAACAAATCTTATCTTTCAAGAATTTTCTCTAACCTATTGAACAATGCCCTGAAATACAGCAATGGAGATCTGAATATCACTCTGAGTGATTTGGGCGAGATCACCTTTACCAATACTGCGAAAGAGCTGTCCACGGTCGAAGTGGAACAGCTCTTTGACAGGTTCTATACCGTAGAGGTCGCCCGAAACTCAACAGGATTGGGACTGTCTATCGCCCGGACGCTTGTGGAGCGTATGGGCGGGACGATCACGGCTGATTATGAGAATGGTCGGCTGGCAATTAAAATCACGCTTTGATATACTGTTACGGCACGGAGGCCGCTCTCTGTGCCGTCTTACTTTTTCTGCGGTTAGATTTCCCCATAACCGTCACAGACGGCTCTGAGTGGCGAACGGAGAAGCCCCTCAGAGCCGTCTATGATGATTATGGGGAACTTATCCTCTGAAAAGAAAAAGGCTCAGAGAGTGTTCTCCGAGCCATATGTTCATATCGATATTGTTACAGAAAAGACATCATCATTCAACTCCGCACCGACTGTCCAGCCGAGCCTGTCGCACAGCAGCTTCACCACATACAGCCCCAGTCCGCTGCCGCCTGCCGTTCTTGCGTCCATACGGTAAAACGGCTCGAATACTCTGTCAATATGAAGCGCAGCACTGTCCGCAATCGTATTTGATACGCACAGCACCACCCGATCATTGTCCTGTTTCAGTTTAACACCAAAACTGTCAGCGGTATACTTCTGTGCATTGGACATAAGGTTGTTTAGTATCCGTGTCAGACAATGTAGATCGGTATGTATTAGGATAC
>CACZPI010000051.1 GCA_902783005.1 uncultured Ruminococcus sp.
GGACTGGACGAAACGGTGCAGTACGGAAACGGTATGCAGCGTATGGACGGCATGAACCGCAAGACACAGCAGCTTACCGAAAATCAGGGCAGGCTGAATCAACTGACGGGCTTCAATCTTGCGCTGGCGAACACATTTATTCTTGTGTTTGACATTGCAATGCTCCTGCTTTCGGCACATCTTTACAGCAAAGGCATCACCGATTTTTCGGGATTTATCATTCCGCTGATCGCTCTTATGTCAAGCTACGGACCGGTGTCTGCGCTTGCAAATCTGGGAACAACACTCCAAAGCACGATCGCTTCGGGAGGTCGTGTTCTGGATATTATCGAGGAAACGCCCGAAACTGAGGAGATCACCGGAAAGCAGAATATTTCGTTCAGCGGTGCAGACTGCGAGAACGTCACATTCAGCTATGGCGGCGATACGGTTCTCCGTGACTTCTCCATGCAATTCCCCGAAAACAAGATCGTCGGCGTGATCGGCAAATCGGGCAGCGGCAAGTCCACTCTGCTGAAACTGCTCATGCGTTTCTGGAAAACGACGAACGGTGCTGTGAATATCTCAGGCACAAACATCGAGAACATCAACACCGCAAATCTGCGTGACATGGAAAGCTACATGACGCAGGAAACACAGCTTTTCAAGGATACGATCGCAAATAATATCCGAATCGGCAAGCTCAGTGCGACCGATGCGGAAGTGATCGCTGCCTGCAAGAAAGCCTCCATCCATGACTTTATCATGACATTGCCGAACGGCTATGATACGCAAGTCGGTGAGCTTGGCGAAACCCTTTCCGGCGGTGAAAGACAGCGTATCGGTCTTGCAAGAGCCTTCCTCCACGATGCACCGTTTATGCTCCTTGACGAGCCTACAAGCAACCTCGACAGCCTGAATGAAGCGGTGATCCTCCGTTCGCTGAAAGAGGAATCTGCCGGAAAGACGGTTGTGCTGGTGTCGCACAGAGCCTCTACCATGCGTATCGCTGATGTGACACATTCCGTAGAAAACGGACGTGTGAGCTGATGAATGTTCAGACAAAGCGTGAACGTGAAAAAGAGCTTGTATCGCTGATGATAAGGATATACTGCCGCAAAAAACACGGCGGTAGATCCTTATGTCAGCAGTGTGCGGAGCTTGAAAACTATGCAAGGCAGAGGTCAGATAAGTGTCCTTTCATGGAAAAAAAGACCTTCTGCTCGAATTGCAGAGTGCATTGCTACAAGCCCGAAATGCGTGAGAAGATCAGGGAGGTCATGCGCTTCAGCGGACCGAGAATGGTCTTCTATCGTCCTGTTACGGCTATCCGTCATGTGATCGCAACAAAAAGAGAAAAGAAACGATTGGAGGAAAGCAATGGCAATTAAAAGACTGATATTTCTGATACTCGGCTGCATTTGTCTCGGACTTGGAACAGTCGGGATATTCATTCCGATTCTACCAACATTTCTGTTTTATGTGGCAACGGTATTCTGTTTCAGTCAAAGTTCTCAAAAGCTGCATGACTGGTTCATCGGTACAAATCTTTACAAGAAGCACTTGCAGTCATTCGTTGAAAAGAAAGGGATGCTCGTCAAAACAAAGGTCAGCATACTGACATCTGTAACTTTACTTATGGGATTTGGCTTTTTTATGATGGCACGGAATGGAATATGGGTACCCTGCATCATCATTGCTGCCCTGTGGGTGTGCCATGTGATATACTTCGTGTTTGGAGTGAAAACGATCAGAACTGATGATGCAGCGGAGAAATAACGTTTGAAGGCCGTTCCAACAGGGGCGGCTTTTTACGAAACATCTCGCAATGCAGCGTAATGTGTGCTATAATATAGATATGCAGTTTGTTGCCGCTAACTCAAATACACACATCGTTGAAAGGTTGAATGATATGAATATACCTGTGATATTGATTGAAATGCTGATTTTTTCGATCCTGTTTACCGTGATGTGTTTCAAAACGTCAGGAAAGAACAACACCGTACAGATCCATAACTATCCGCCCGAAATACAGGAGGAATACTTCAAGACACATGAGCGTGTCCCGACTGAACCGCTTTCTAAAAGAGTGGTTCTTACAAAGGGGATTGCGATACTGATTTTTGCAGCCGCGCTTGTGGTCATGGCGCTGCTTGCAGGTGCCCAAGACTTCCTGCAGGGATTTCTGTTTGCCTTTGGAATGATGGCGTGGATCGGTGCATATGATACGTTCTTCATTGATTGGGTGCTGTTCGCCAATATGAAGCGTTTCCGCCTTGAGGGGACGGAGCATATGGACAAAGCCTATCATCAGAAGTGGTTTCATCTGAAAGGAATGCTGTTTCCAGGAATTGTATTTGCACTTTTACCCTCGGCACTGGTGGGGGTACTTGTGTCGATCATAAAGTGAACCGTTGTCCTGCTTGCAAAATTGATCTCATAAAATGAAAATCCCGTGCGTTCTCAAACGCTTGCCAAAGGCGGTGAACTGTGCGATTTTCGTTACTGCCTGAAATATGAAATGGAGGGATAAGATGCAATCAAAACAAAACGCCGCATTTCTCTGCGGCATCCTCGGCTGTCTTTGCTATGGCGCCGGCGACTGGCTGATGATGTACGGCAGCACGGCACATTCCGGCGCAGTTTCGTGGCTGACGGAAGGTACGGCATCCATTCCGGGGTGGCGCTATGATCTTGCAATGGCGCTGGCATTTCCGGGAATCATCCTCTACGGCATCGCCTTGTTTTCTGTGCAGTCCTACATCAAAAATGAAAAAGACCGGAAGATTTATCACTATCTCAACGCCTTTGGACTGACACCGTGGATTGCACTGCATTTATTCTACATCATGATCCTGATGCTGTTTTCGTGGATGAACGGGAACGGCTATGCTGCGCAGGCACTACCGGTTTGCGAGGGACTGTACTCACAGCTTTCATGGCTGATACCAGTTACAGAAGGCATGATGCTGCCGGTATTCATCTATTGGTTTTATCTGCAAATCAGTGGAAAAACCATATTCCCCAAATGGATGGCATTCACCAATGTATTGCTGATCTTTGGTGCATTGAAATGCCTGACGCTGCTCATGCCGGACAGTGCATTCCGGCTGGGATTCACAAACGGTCTGATGAGCGAGAGCATGGTGATCTGGTTTGCCATAATGTTACTATACCGGAATAAAAGCAAGATAGCAGCCATTTCCTGACGAGCTGCCGGTAGAATACTCATACCGATATGCAGTCGTTCAGAATTTTATAGGGAGGTAGGACATTTATGCTTCCTACCATTTTTCTTGCCATTTGTCACCCAGCTACAAAGTAACCCCAGATGTTACTCATCGGACTTACCAGTATAGCCCTTATCAATAAACTTATAGTAGATGTGAATATCCCTCACAGCCTTTCTGCCCTGATAAGCATCGACTGTGAAGTATTCGATCAGGTCAAGGCACATCTGCCGTGTAAGCTCCTCTGCCCCTGCATAGGACTTCAAGCGACGATATATTCATCAACATCAGCCTCGTCCTGACGGTCTGCATCGGCTCTCTGGACAAGTGTACCAAGTTCCGTCTGCAAAGTATCCTTTTCCTGCTGATATTTGGTGAATCTACCAGAACACCTTACGAACAATTAAAAAATTCGATAAACAGACGATTTTGCTATGAAAAAGCAGTGCCACTCTCTACTGTGGGAGAATGGCACTGTTTTGATTTGAAAAACGGTTTGATTTGGATCATACCCTGAACAAGTATTCTATTCAATCTCTATGCTTTTTTATTTTGCTGCTCCATATGACCTTTCCGTTCTCCAGATACCTTGTTATCATATTGGAATATGCTTCCGGAAGTAATTCAGTATCAATGCTTCTTCCTTTGCTGTCAGGTATCTCAGCAATACGGTGTGCATCGGCTTGCTCTGCATCTAAGAGGGAAATATCATCACCGGATACAATGTAGAATCTGCCGAAATGGAAAAGACCGTATACGAAAATGTCTTCCTCTGTCGGGCCATAGATGATCGTTTCTTCTTGGTTCGTGCTTATCTTACCGATCCAGGGGAAGCCGAGCTGTGTTTCTGTGTCTGCAAGCGCATCGCAGAGTTCCTGCACAGTTTTATTCATA
>CACZPI010000052.1 GCA_902783005.1 uncultured Ruminococcus sp.
AGACCGCCGCCCGCGCCGTAGGTGACGCTGATAAAATCCGGGCGGAGTGCCGCAAGCTCTGCAAATGCGCCTTCCACGGCCTCGACGGGTGTCGTGGGCTTGGGCGGGAATACCTCAAATGAATAGATCATACTGATTTCCTTTCTATCGGCGGATCTGTGTCAGGGGATGACCCGCCAGTCAATTTCGTCAAACCCATGTGTGCGCAGGAATTGATTCGTCTGCGAAAAATGCCGGCATCCGAAAAATCCCCGGGATGCCGAAAGCGGCGAGGGATGCGGGGCTTTCAGGATCAGGTGGCAGGGATTCGTCACAAGCTCTGCCTTTTTGCCCGCCGGTGCGCCCCAGAGCAAAAATACGATCGGATCCTCCCGGAGATTGAGCAGGGCAATGATCCGGTCGGTGAATTGCTCCCAGCCATGCCCCCGGTGGCTCTGCGGCTCGCCGTCACGCACGGTCAGAACGGTGTTGAGCAGCAGCACGCCCTGCCTTGCCCAACAGGTCAGATCCCCGAAATCACGCGGATTCTCGATGCCGAGATCATTGTAGATCTCCTTGTAGATATTTTGCAGCGACGGCGGGGGCTGCACCCCCTGACGCACGGAAAAGCTCAGTCCGTGTGCCTGTCCTGCGCCGTGGTAGGGATCCTGCCCGAGGATCACCACCCGTACACGGCTGTAGGTCGAGAGCCTAAGCGCCGAAAACAGATCATTCATCGGCGGATAGACCTGCGCCGTGCGGTATTCCTGGATCAGGAATTGCCGGAGCGCCTGATAATAGGGCTTCTGCATTTCCCCGGCCAGCAGGGTATCCCATTCATTTCCAAAGATCGCCATTCGGCTTCCCTCCGCTTCCTGAGAATCATTCAACTTATATTATAGCATAAATCCGCCGGGAATACAAGAGTAAATTGCGCCGGCGCGTCAAAAAGGTTCTTCCGGCACAAAGCCCCCTGACTATTGACAAATTTCCCGATCTGTGATAAAGTGTTAGATAGCAGATCCCCACCCAGAAAGGAGAACCATTCATGCGAAATCTTACCAGAATTACCGCGCTCCTGCTGGCCGCAGCCTGTGCGGCACCGGTGCTGACCGGATGTCAGAAGGAGCCTGATTTTACCAAGGAATCCGAGCTGCCCTACGGCGCGACCATGCGCGAGGACAAGACCAGCTTTGCGGTTCCCATGACCTATGACCGCCGTTTCCTGGATGAGGAGCAGGTGGCCGCCGCCGCGCAGCTCATGGCCGCCATTCAGAATGCGGATGCCGACCTGTACCGCGAGACGACCTTCGATTTCTATGCCGACTACCAGGCGGGCACCGTGTACCGGCTTGACAGCGTGCAGGATCTGATGGACTCCCTGCATGCCGCAGTCGCCGCGAATTCCGGCGAGGATTTCACCTTCAACATGGTGCTCATCAATGGCATTGCCTCCCGGCAGACGTCCTCCTATCTTTCGGATGCCTTCGACATTCTCGACCAGCTCCGTCCGGACGACAAGCTCTCGGAATCCATCGAGGATGCATGGGATCTGACGGTGGAATGGGATCTGGCCTATGACGGCGGCAAGAGCTATACGGTCGTGGATGAGCAGCACATCTTTCTGTTCCGCTATGACGGCCGGTACGTCTGCATGATGTGAGGCCGCCATGCCCAGATTCTTTACCGAACACGGTGACGAAAATGAGATCATCCTCACCGGCGAGGATGCGCGTCACATCGGATTTTCCCTGCGGATGCGGCCGGGCGAGACGCTGACGGTCTGCGCCGAGGGGATCGACTACGAATGCGAGATCACACGCATCACAGGCGATGCGGTGTATCTGCACCCGGTTCACATTGCCCCGTGTGCCGCGGAGCCTTCGGTGGCGGTCACGCTGTACATGGCCGTTCCCAAGCAGGACAAGCTCGCAGAGATCGTCCAGAAATGCACGGAGCTGGGTGTCACCCGGATCGTGCCGGTGCTGACGGCAAGGTGTGTTGCCCGTCCCACCAAGGCCGATTTCGGCAAGAAGCAGGAGCGCCTGCAAAAGATCGCCTGTGCCGCCGCCAAGCAGTCCGGCCGGGGGATCATTCCGAAGGTCACGGGACTTGTGACCTGGAAGGAAGCGCTCCGGCAGATGCAGGAGGAGGACATTTCCGTGATGCTCTACGAGGAGCAGGGCGGTGTGCGATTCGGGGCGGTGCCGCTGGAGGGATGCCGGAATATCGGGCTTTTCATCGGCAGCGAAGGCGGCATCGGGGAGGATGAAGCCGAGCAGGCGATCCGCGCCGGGATCCATCGGGTATGGCTTGGCAGGCGCATTCTGCGGTGCGAAACGGCACCGACGGCAGCGCTTTCGATCCTGATGTACCTGACGGACAATCTGTGATGCTGTTGCCCTCACAAACAAGCACGGATCCTGCCGATTTTGGGAAAAATCTGTCCTGTTAGCGGTTATTGCCAAAATTCCTCTGAAAAAATTTCAAAAAAGTGTTGAAATGTCAGATGAAATGTGGTATAATACTATCATGAATCCATCGCCGCAGCGAACCTGACCGCAGCAGGTGCGCGGCGCACGCACCCTCATGGGGAGACGACCTGCGGAGAAAAGAGGAACTACTATGAACTGGAAAATCATTGCTATCATTGCTGCTACCGCTATTGCAACTGCTGCCGCTGTTGTATTCCTGCTCCAGAAGCAGAACAGCAAGCGCAAGATGCGTTTTGACAGTGCCGAGTTTGACGAGGATGATCTGATGGACGATATTGTCTGCGGCGAGCAGTTCAGCTTCGCTGACGACGATCTGGATGCCGCAGAGGAGACTGCCCAGGAGGCTTCTGAGGAGGCCCCCACAGAGGAGGTCATTGACGACAGCATCTCTGAGGATGCAGCCGACGAGGACGCTGAATAATTTCACATAACTAAAGAAAACCCCTTTCCGCTCGGAAAGGGGTTTTTTGTGGGGGTAGTTATTTTATGATTGTATCATAGTAAGCAACATAGATATATGGCACTGTTACTGACTGGCCAAGAAGCCCTGTATAAGATTCAAACCCCATGCTTGTTCCGTAAATAATCATAACATCATCCTCTATGATTCTATCAGAATTACTTGGTATGCGGATTAGTACAGCATCAGCACTGAATGCTTCACCGGGCTTGTCAATCGCAAGCCTGTATGTGTTCTCGCCAACAACTTGGAGGATTGTTCCTTTTAATGTTACATCTTGCCCTTTCAAAGCATCCTCACTACGCATCAGTTCATCGTATGTTACGACTTTGCATTGATCTTTGAATTCGTCAGCTGACATTGTGCGGGAATGTTCAGTCAATTTATATCTTGAATATGTGCCAGCTCCGATAACGCCGACAACAGCAGCAACAATCAGCAAGAAAATTAGAAAAATGACAGCTCCAACTTTGCTTTTCTTTTGCTTTTTACGGCAGAACGGACATATTTTTGCGCGTTTATCAATATCTGCATAACAGTAACGGCATTTGACAGTTTCAACATTATTCTGACTAGACATTTTGATTCGCACCTCCACCTCTGTATTTTTCATCGAGTTTTTCTTTGATTTTGTAATATACTTCGTCTGCCATTTCTTTTTTTCCAAATGTCTCGGATGCAATAAGTTCTGCAAGGTTGACATTTGATATAAAGCCATCGGATAATAAGCACCTATGCAAGTTAAAAAGGATGTCAGTGTATAATTCATCCATCGTACTCTTTGTCGCTTTTACAATCTTTTTAAAATATTTTATAGATAGATCGTTTTTACAGATGTCTCGAATATCAGCAATCTCTACACTACTCGTGATGGAAGGAACACATTTATTTAATTCATAATACGCTGCTTCTGCAAGCAGTCCTATTGCGTCAGTATAAAAACGTCCTTCTTCAATTAAAAATACACCCATAGCTTTTCGACACTGGATATACGAGCCGTATAAACCCCATTTTGCAGCTCGTTCAGATGCGTCGATTGATAATTGATTAAGTTCTCCCCATATCAAGTCTCGATACTTGATGTTTGGATAATCATATAACTTTTCATTCAACCACCAGACATTTATCAATCCTGGAAACGGCGTTGTAGTCTTGTGAAAATAGACTACATAGTCATTTAATTTTAGCTCATGACAGCCTAATTCAGTCAGCTTGTATTTACCATCATTTTCAGCAATAAAGCCTCCAGAGCATAGCTTTCTTATTTGTTCTGGAACGTCATATACAGAATATTTATCCTTCCAAAACGCTTGAAATTTGTCTTGTGTTGCAGTAAACTTTTCGGCGTATGCCAAAATCATAATATCTGATATAGTTAGATTGTTTTCGCTTTTTGCACAAATACAAATCATCAGTTTATACCTCTATAACAACCATCTGATCTTTACCGCCAATCTGCACTCTGTTCATATTGTCCATATCAAAGCACCTTAACAGGTACATCGAATTGTAACTCACCGTAAAGATAATCTGTTGTGCGGAATGCACGCTTAAACTTGACAGTAAGTGTGTTCTCTGCTTCGTAGTCAGGTTTGATGAATAGAACTTCTTCGGCACGCACCGCGTCTGCCCAGTGCGGGCACGCACTATTTGTAACGTTGATACCACGCTACAGCCAGGCGGTCGCAGCGTTCATTCTCCGGGTGGCCGGCATGTCCCTTGACCCAGATCAGCTCTACGCGGTGCGTCTCCAGCAGCGGGAGAAGCCGCTCCCAGAGATCCACATTGAGCGCGGGCTTCTTGTCGGATTTGACCCAGCCGCGCTTCTTCCAGCCGTAGACCCAGCCCTTGTTGATGCTGTCGCAGACATACTTGCTGTCCGTCGTCAGCCGCACGGCACACGGCTCCTTCAGCGCAGAGAGCGCTTCGATCACTGCCGTCAGCTCCATGCGGTTGTTCGTTGTCTCCGGCTCACCGCCGGAAAGCTCCTTCTCAACAGTGCCGAACCGCAGCACCGCACCCCAGCCGCCCGGGCCGGGATTGCCGGAGCAGGCACCGTCTGTAAAAATTTCTACCTGTTTCATCGCTTCTCCTTACTATCATCCCAGCTCCCGCTTTCCGCCGCAGTCTTCACGCTCCGGTAAGCAGCTCTGCGATCGCAGCAAGCGTCATCACGCCCGCCATAAAGCCAAATACAAACAGCAGCACGATACCATCATCGTCAAAAAACTCCTCCGGGTCATCGGGATTGATCTTCAGCAGCCGGACAGCGCCGGGAGTGCCGGCCATAAAAGCACTGTAAGCATCCTCCGTGACGGTATAGGTCTGCCCGGCGTATTCATACTGCCACTTCACCTCGATCACACCATGTGTTTCCGGTGTTTGCGGCTCATTTCTGCCATAGATTCTGCTCCGATAGATACATGTCGCCTCGGCCGTCACAGTACAGCGGCGTTTCAGGCGCAGACGTCTGACCAGTATCAGAAAAAAGATCAGCCATAGCCCGGCAGCAAGCATACAAACCATGCCAACTGTATTCATGGCAGCCTCCAAACAGGGCTTATACGTTGAACCGGAACTCCACAATATCTCCGTCCTGCATCACATAATCCTTGCCCTCCAGGCGGAGCAGACCCTTTTCACGGGCAGCGGCCATGCTGCCGCAGGCTTCGAGGTCGGAGAATGCCACAATCTCCGCACGGATGAAGCCCTTTTCAAAATCGGTGTGGATCTTGCCGGCTGCCTGCGGTGCCTTGGTGCCGCGGCGGATCGTCCAGGCGCGTACCTCCTGCTTGCCGGCAGTCAGGAACGAGATCAGGCCGAGCAGGGAATAGCCCGTCTGAATGATGCGGTTCAGGCCGGATTCCTCCAGACCAAGCTCTTCAAGGAACATCGCCTTGTCCTCGTCGCTCATGTCGGAAATTTCCGCCTCCGTCTGCGCACAGATCGGCAGCACGGCGGCATGCTCCTCCTCGGCAATGCGGCGGACTGCCTGGAAATGCTCCTGCTTGTCCAGATCCCCGGTGAAATCGGCCTCGCAGAGGTTGGCGGCATAGATCACAGGCTTTGCGGAGAGCAGGGGGGTGTCATGCATGTACTCGCGCTCATCCTCGGTCATGTCAAAGCTGCGGGCGGACTTGCCCTCCTCGAGATGTGCCAGCAGTCTCTCAAAGAAATCCACCTGCGGCTGGAGCTTCTTGTCGCTCTTGGCAGCCTTCTTCACGCGGTCAATGCGGCGCTGCACCATTTCCATATCGGAAAAGACCAGCTCAAGATTGATCGTCTCAATATCCCGCGCCGGGTTGATCGAGCCGTCTACATGGATGATGTCGATGTCCTCAAAGCAGCGCACGACATGCACAATGGCATCCACCTCGCGGATGTCGGCCAGAAACTTGTTGCCAAGCCCCTCGCCCTTGGAGGCACCCTTGACAAGGCCTGCAATATCGACAAATTCCAGCGTTGCCGGCTTGAAGCTGTCCGGCTCATACATCTTTGCCAGATAATCGAGCCTTGCATCCGGAACGGATACCACGCCGACATTCTTCTCGATGGTGCAGAACGGGTAATTCGCGGACTGCGCCCCCGCATTCGTCAGTGCATTGAACAGTGTGCTTTTTCCGACATTCGGAAGTCCTACCATACCAAGCTTCATATTCCAAAACTCCTTGCTGTATTTTCACCCCTATGGGGGCTGATTGCGTAAAATATGTATAAGGGGGAGTTTCCCCCTTATACGCTTACTGATCCGTATTCTTGTGCTTTTCGTTGATGTCCGCAACGATCGTCGAATGCCGCATGCTGAATGCACCGGTCTTCGAGCCTGCTTCATGCGGCTTTGCGGCATTGATGTAAGCCCGCAGCTCCGTGTGATCGAGCGTCACGCTGCCGCTGCCCTTCGCATCACCGATGCCCGTGATCTCGCCGCCCTCGGCATTGACCTCGATCTTGCAGTTGGATGTGGAAACATCCACGCTGCCGCCGAGTGCGCCGATGCACGAACCGAAATTCGTCCGGATGAAGAATTTCAGACTCGTATCCGCCACGTTGATCTCGCCCGTGCCCTTGTTGAGCACACCGATGCAGACGATCTTGTTGCCGCCGCCGGTCACGCTCACCGGGCTGTAGCATTTGATATGCACATCGCCCGACAGCGAGCCCATGCCGACGCTGCTGATGCCGTTGATCTCGATTTCCAGCTCACAGCCGGGATTCGCATAGATCAGGGCATTGCCCTCCGCGCTGCCAAGTCCGAGCGCATTCGGGGAGCCGACATTGACATACACCTGCCCGGATTCCAGGCAGATCTCGGAATCATCCGGATTCGATCCGCCGCCGACCGCAATGCCGCGGTCGCTGTTGCAGATCAGCTCCGTGCGGCCGGACGATTCGAGGGTGATATTGCCGTAGCTCGAATCGCAGTCACCGCCGATGCAGTAGCCGAATTTCGTATAGCAGTCGATCTTCAGGTCACCGTCGCCCATGAGGTGGAAGAATGCCCCCTCCGGCACACGGATGCCCATGTAATTGAGCTCGTTGCGCCCCTCTGCAATGAGGGTGAGCTGTGCATAGCTGCCCAGGCTGATCGTGGGCTTGTCGCGGCAGATCATATTGACGCCGCGCATCGTCAGCTCACAGGCATGGTTGTCCATGACCGCAATGTGCATCGGCACGGATTTGTCCGGATCGCCTGTCAGCGTGAGCTGATGGCGGTAAATATGCAGCTCCGTATAGCCCCTGAGCGCCAGATCCACAAGGTCAAGCTCGGTGTCATTGTGGGCATTGTAGATCTTCTTCTGGCCGGTCGTCGCTTCGAGATTGGTGTTGACGATGACGTCGCGCACCTCCTTGGAAATTTCCTCGAGCAGATACGGCTGCGGACGGGCGGTATAATAGCCCTGGAACAGATCGACACCCATGCGGATGAGCGTTTTCAGATCTGCCTCCTCCTCCACGCCTTCGGCCAGGACGGTGATCTGGTTGTCATGCGCATAGTCAATGATGCCCGCCACAAGCTGCTGCTTCTTGGTATTCTTGCAGATCCCGTCGATCAGCTCGCGGTCGATCTTGACATAATTGGGCATATTTTTCAGAAGCGTTGCGGTATTTGCATAGCCGCTGCCGTAATCGTCAATGGCAAGCCTTGCCCCGATCTCCCGGCATCTGCTGCGCAGCGTGGCAAGCGTTTCCTCAGAGCCCTCGGACTGCTCAATGATCTCAATGACGACCTTGCCGAACAGCTCCTCATACATCAGCATCAGCTCGCCCCAGTCGGTGGCATTGAGGATGCTGTCGGGAATGCAGTTGATAAAGAGGGAACGGTCGGAGAAATTGCTCTGGTGCTCGCTCAGATACCGCAGCGTATTGAAGAGCGTTGCCCTTTCAATGTCGTACATGCGGTTGTTCTTTTCCGCAAGGCCGAGGATCTTGTCGGGCGTGAAATGCTCCGAGCGCATCAATGCTTCATAGCCGATGATGACGCCGGTATGGGCATCGACAATGGGCTGGAAGTGATAGGTCAGGCGGTTGTCGTTGAGAATCTCATTGAAGAGCTGCTCATCGCGGTATTCGTCCTTCTTGCGCTCATAATCCCCGAGTGAGAAGCGGGTGACGGCATTCTGTGCGGAATGCTGCGTTTCAAAGAGGGCAAATTCCGCATACGAAACGAGCCCGCGGACGGAATCTCCCTCCTCGGGATAGGAGGCAAGTCCGGCATGCAGGTCAAGCCCGTGTGCCTTTTCGGTCTGGATGGCCTGTCCGAAATGGTCGGTGATGATGCAGCCGGACACGGCGCGGCGCATCTGGTCAAGCTGCAGGCGGACATTCTGCTCGTCCATATCGGTAAAGCAGATGTAGAAATCCTGGAAGCCCTTGACGCCGAAGATCACCTGCTCCCCGGCAAAGCGGCTGAGCACCTCGGCCACGGAAGCCATGCAGTAATTGGACGAGCCGGAAACGGAGAAGTCCGCGACCTTGTCAAGGCCGGAAATATGGACGGCGGTGACCCACAGGCGCTTGGCGCTGCCTTGCAGGAGGTGCTGGACAGCACGCGAAAATCCCGCAAAGCGGAGCATTCCGGTCACCTCGTCATAATCATCCGCATCCGCAGGGGCGGCGGTGCCGCGCAGGCTCATTTCCTCGACGAAGCCAAGCTCCTCCTCTGCCCGCTGGGTCAGCAGGATCTTGAAGCAGCGCTTTTCGGCGCCGGAGCGGATGAGGTAGAGGTTCTGCTCGCCCTCGACCGGCTCCTCCATGAGCTTTTTGAGGAGGGTCTGGTATTCGGCGCGGGGCATGGACTTGCCGACGCCGAGGATCCGCTGTGCATTCTCGTCGAAGTAGACGCTCTGCACAGATTCTTTATAGGTAAATGCACCGATGCTGTGAAACAGGTCGGTAAACAGCTTCCAGTCCTCGGAGATGAGGACATGATTCTGTCTGGTGAATCTGAAAATTCCCATAATACTGCCCTTTCTGATATGAACCACACGATTTTTCCCGGCCGGATATGCCGGGGGTCAGAAAATGGATTCTCCCTTCTATTATACCGGAAAAACAGGGCAGTTGTCAAGCGTTTTTGCCGGAGAATCCCAAAAAAGCAGGAAAATTTTGTGAATTGGTTCGCAGCCAAAACAAATCCCCCCGGACAGCCGGGGGGGAATGGGTTCAGGATCAGCTTTTCGGAATGAAGTCCTTCAGATCGAGCGGCGTGTCCGAAAGTCCCTGTGCCGCCGCATAGGTCAGGATGATCGACGCATCCACGGAATTGACCGTGCCGCCTCCATCCACATCGGCGCGTTTCTCGGCATCTGCATCCAGCCCGGAAGGCTGGTCGAGGCCAAGCGCGGCCGCAGCGACCAGAACGAGGGATGCATCCACGGAATTGATCTCGCCGGAATTGTCCACATCACCGGGGAGGCCGGAGGCAGGTGCTTCGCCGAGGGAGACGAAGGTATAGCCGTATTTCTCTGCATACGCCTGTGCAGTCGAGTCGTCATAGCCGCAGATCTTTCCGGCAAAGACAGCGTTTCCATCATCTCCAAGGCCGCTGAAAATGGTCTGTGCATTATCATAGATTTCGCATTCCGGATTCAGGATGGTGACGGATGCCAGAGCCGTGCAGCCGTAAAATGCAAACTGCCCGATGCTTGTCACGCTCTCCGGGATGGTGACGGATTCCAGAG
>CACZPI010000053.1 GCA_902783005.1 uncultured Ruminococcus sp.
ATAGATGTGGAAGCAAGATCCCCTTCCTGCGCACAGGAAGGGGATTGGTGTTTCAGGATTTCACCGGCAGCGTCACCAGGCTGACCAGGCTCTTGAGAATGAGCAAAGAGTCGGTGCCGTCTACCTTGGTGTCGATGTTGACATCGGCATTGGCCTGTGCCTGCGTGCCGATCTTGACCAGACCGAGCAGGTTCTTGTTGAGCATGACGACGTCGAGCAGCTCGACCTTGCCGTTTTCGTCCACATCACCGTAGACCGCCTTGCTGTCCGGCTCGACGGCCGTGCCCTCCGGCTCCGGTGCCTCTGCGGGCGGTGTGCCCCAGACGCGGACGCCCTCGGTATACATCGTAATGCCGTCGGTCTCCTCGGGTGCAGCATTCAGCTCCTTGCCGATCTCCTCGGCCGTGCGGATCTGCTTGCGGCTGTAGTCGTTGGAATAATCCCAGATGAAGGTGTATTCATCATTCTGCGTCGTATCCATCAGCGCGAACTGGAACTGCTCCGTGCCGTAGAATTTGTAATCCGGCCAGTGCAGGTTGATGTAGCAGTCGCCTGCATCATTGTACTGCACGATCTCATAGGAAACCGTGTATTCGCCGTTGGTGTCGGACTTGATGGAATCGTAGTCCACGCGCACCTCAAGATTGTCCACGGTCTGGCCGTTCTTGAGCAGCTCGGAGATATTGAAGTAGTAGCGTACATCAATGCCCTCGAGATACCGCGGCGGCAGGAAGGTGTGATTGTCGATCTCGATGAGCACCTGTGTTGCCATATTGTCCTCCTGTCCGACAGCAGCCTTCAGGGTGAATTCCTCGATCTCACCCTTCATGCTCTCCTCGGAAGGCGGGAAGTTGGCTTCCGGCTTGTCCCCGGCAGCCTTGCCGTAGAAATTGTACAGACCTGCGCAGGCGCCGACGAATCCGGCATTGTAGTCCACGGCGACTTCATTATAAATGTAGTCCTTCGTCAGGTCGCGGTGCCAGTCATTGGCATCCGGGCCGCCGACAAGGGCACCCCAGAGCACATGTACCTGATCGGCAGGATCGTCCATATTCAGCGTCGTGGAGCCGTGGGAAGCGCGGTGATGCGGATGCGATGCACCGTTCTCCAGATCATAGCCGACAATGTAGGAGCGTCCCATCGGGTTGTTGCCCATGATGTACTCCATCTGTCCCTTTGCCCAGTCGGCAAAGGTCATGTCGCCGGTCTCCTTGGCATAGACCAGCGCTTCGAGCTGGAAGGCTGTGTCGTAACGCGCCGAGCCGTAATCGTTGAGCATGCCGAAGCCGGCAGGGGTCTTCTTCAGCCATGCGCCGTCAGTTTCGGGCAGATCTGCAATCTCCTCCGCAGTGATCGTGGTATTCCATACCTCGTCATCAGTGCCGAATTTCTTGTGCGCCGTGACAGCCGGCGGAAGGCCGGTGGCTGCGGCGGCATCCTTCGGATCCATGCCCGACCAGAATTCAAGATTCCAGCGGAAGATGTACCAGTCACGGGAGCAGTTCGTGATCGGCGCGAGCTTGGCGAATACGCCGCCCCAGACGGTATCCCAGCAGTGTACCCAGATATTCTGCCAGCAGTTGCCGGTGTCCTTGATGATGCGCTTGATGTAGCCGGTGTAGGGGTGTGCGCCCATATCGCCGGTAATATCCTCGTTGACATGCACGATGTGGTCGATATAGGAATCGTCCCCGGTGCATTCATAGAGCCATACCGCTGCCCATGCCAGCTCATCGTAGTCGTAGCTGGAGGTGTAGAAGCCGCCGTCATAGCCCAGGGAGGTGACGGTCATGCTGGAATTCTCCGCCTGCTTGTTGATGGCATCCGGATCGTCCTCGGAATAGCCGTCGCCGGCTTCCTCATCGGTCATGCCGGCCTGCTTGCCGTCGGAATTGGTCTTGCCTTCCTCGGAATGGGTCTGGCGTGCGAATTTGTAGAGCGCCTTGGCAGCCTTGAGAGATTCTGCCGCATATTCCGGCTCGGTGTCCTTGAAATTCAGGTAGTTGACGGCCAGGGAAGCCGCAACGCCCGCACACATATCGGATGCCGGTGTTTCCACGGTCGCAAAATAGGCCGGGCGGTTGAAATCGAGAAGCCAGGTGCCCTGCAGCTCGGGTGTGAGCCAGTAGTTGTGGTCGATATTGCCCTCACCGACCTGGTAGCAGAATGCCAGTACATCCTCGCCGTTTTCGTCGTAGTACAGGCATTTCAGATAGAAGTCATTGAAGCAGTGCAGGATCTCCTCGGCATGCTCTGCCTGTCCTGCGTCCTTGTAGGCGTCGCGGAATTCATAGTAGCCCCAGCCGAGTGTGGAAGCCGCATAGCTGCCCGGAAGGCAGAATTTCACGCAGTCACCCGCATCGTGCATACCGCCCTCGACATCAATGGTTCCGTCCCCGTCGGGATCGAGAATGTCGCGGTGTGCGTCGATGAATTCCTGGGATAAGTTGGTGCCGGCCTTGGCCTCGGTCATGGGGATCAGCGGCACATGCGCATCCTCCATGTGGCAGTCACCGCGCCATTCCACATTGCCGGTTCTGGTGCCGCACTTGTTCTCGTCGTAGAAGTACAGCGAGAGCTGGAGCGCCTTGGCAAAGTTCACATCGACGGGTTCAAGGGTCGCCGGATCGGGGAAAACCTTCTCCTCGTCGGCAATCGGGTCGAGCTCCTCACCGGCTGCGGCAGAGGCGGGAAGCATTCCCATGCCGCTCATCAGAACCGAGAGCCCGGTCAGCAGCGCGAGAATCCGGCTGCTGCGTTTGCATTGTTTCATACGATTCCTTCTTTCTTTCATCATACTCAGATTCTGCATTCAGATTCCTGTCGTTCCCTGCATCTGTCAGATCCCCTGTGTCGTTCCCTGGTATCGGGCGATTTCAGGCGCTTTCTTCGTGCTTTTTGCCGATTTCGTATAAACAGAGTCTATATCGCCTGATTGTATACATAATCTATTTTAGTGCATTTACAGGCAAATGTCAATAGATTTCCGGAAAATTATGAAAATATTTTTATGCTTTTCTGACTGTATAAGCGAAAACGTTTTAATGCGTGAAATTGATAGTAAGGCTATACAATTTGTAAATTTTTGAAAAAATTTTAAAAAACAGTTGATTTTCAATTGGAAATGTGGTATGATAGATAATGAAGGAATGACTCCCGCAAGCGATGGGGAGCAAGCGAAACGAGGAGGAACGCTATGAAGGTTTATCTGTACAAAGATGCGAAGGACGGCACCATTCATGCATCGGAAACACAGAAGCTGACCGGATGCCGGATCAACCTGCAGAAGCCGGAGAACACAGCACGCTTCACGATGAGCGGATCGACCGAAGATGAAATGGGGATTCTGGATTGCACCTGCGAGAAGTGCCAGACGGTCTTTCTGAAGAAATTCCTGAAGGAAGACAAGAAGATGCGTGCGCAGCAGGTCAAGGAAGCAGCGAAGCACGGCCATAAGGAGGATGATATGGTCTCCCTGGCCGAGGTGCAGGAGAAGAAGCGCCGCGAGGCAGAGGAGGCCAAGCACCGCGCAGAGATGGACGAGCTGCAGCGTGAGCGTGATGAGCGCGAGGCAAAGCGCCGTGCCGAGGAGGAGCAGCGCGAGGCTGCCCGCCGCGAGGCCGAGGAAAAGCGCCGTGCAGCCGAGGAAGCACAGCGCCGCGCACAGGCGCCTGCCGCACCGCAGGCCGAGCCCGTGATCGAGGGATTCCAGGAATATGTACCGCCGGCCAAGAAGCAGCCGCAGGCAGCCGCACCCGCACAGGGGCAGCCGCGTCCGGGCTTCGGCGGATTCACACTCGGCGGGGATCTGGCACAGTTTGCCGTCAATGCCCCGACCGATCCCACCGCTGCACAGTTTGCATCCGGTGAGGGCAAAAACCCGAATATTCTCGCCCAGCAGAAGCAGGAGGCCGCCAAGGCATCCGGCCTGATGGACGCTGATGATGTGATGTCGCAGTTCGCGATCCCGGTGAAGAAGGAATCCGTCAACGACATTATGGCAGAATTCGGCATTGCGCCGTCGCAGCCGAGCACATCCGTTGCCGACCTGATGAAGGAATTCGGCGCAGAGCCCGCCGCAACGGCAGCACCGGTACAGGCACTTGCACCGGCGCCGACCCCCGCTCCCGCACCGGCACCCGCGATGCCGGCAGAGGATGCACCGGATCTGATGGAGATGTTCGGCGTACAGCTCACACCGCCTGCCGAGGAAAAGCCCGCACCGGCACCGGCACCGGCTGCACCGGCCATGAACGATGCGGAGGATATTCTCTCCCAGTTCAGCATGGCGCCGCCGACAGCCGCACAGGAGCCGCCGCATGAGGACGTACCGGAGATCCCGGTTGCTGCACCGCATGCACCTGCCGCAGCAATGGACGATTTCATGGCACAGTTCAGCATGCCGCAGCCGCAGGCCGCTCCCGCACCTGCTCCCGCACCGGCACCCGCACCTGCACAGGAAATCCCGGCAGCAGACGATTTCAGAAACGAATTTGCAGCAGCTCCGCAGCCTGCCGCTTCTGTTGAGGATGCGCTTGCCGCATTCACAGCCCCGGTCGCTCCCGCACCGGCACAGGAAATTCCGGCAGCAGACGATTTCAGAAACGAATTTGCAGCAGCTTCTCAGCCTGCCGCTTCTGTGGAGGATGCGCTTGCCGCATTTACCGCACCGGTTGCTCCGGCACCGGCACCCGCACCGGAGATCCCGGCAGCAGACGATTTCAGAAACGAATTTGCAGCAGCTTCTCAGCCTGCCGCTTCTGTTGAGGATGCTCTGGCCGCATTCACCGCTCCGGTCGCTCCCGCACCGGCTCCGGCTCCCGCTCCGGCAGCACCGACGCTCTCTGCATCCGATCTGCTGGATGAAATGATGGCAGCACCGGCCGCTCCCAAGGCACCGGCAGCGCCTTCGATCTCCGCTTCGGATCTGCTCGAAGAGGTCACCGCACCGCCTGTGGTCGATGTTTCCGTTGCACCGGAATCCCCGGTCGTTTCCGATGTTCCGGAATCTCCGGAGCTCCAGGCATTCGATGCCCTTGCTGATGATATGTTCGGCAGAAGTCCGGCACCCGAGGAGCCCAAGCCGGAGAATGTCATTGAGGTAGAGCCTGTGATCGAGGTACAGCCCGCCGCACAGGCAATGCAGCCGGTTCCCGAGCCTGCACCGCAGCCTGCACCGGCTGTACAGGAAATGCAGCCGATCGAACCCAAGCCGGTACAGCAGCCTGCTGCTTCCGTAGAAGATGCACTGGCCGCATTTACGGCACCGGTCGCACCCGCACCGCAGCCCGTACCCGCACCCCAGCCGGTACAGCAGCCCGTTCCGGAGCAGCCGAAGCAGGTTCAGCAGCCGGCAGCAGCACAGCAGCCGGTACAGCAGCCCGCCGCACAGGCTTACCCGAATGTACAGCAGGTCGGCGCAGCAGCCGGCATGATGATGCAGCCGGGCTACCAGTTCATGGGCTACGATGCATCCGGCAAGCCGATCTATGCACCGACAGCCACCGCCATGCCGCAGGCATTCCCGCAGATGCAGCAGCCGGCACCGCAGCCGTATGCCGCAATGCCGCAGTTCATGGGCTACGATGCCGCCGGCAATCCGGTCTATGCACAGCCCGCCGCAATGCCGCAGGCTTACCCGCAGATGCCGCAGGCATTCCCGCAGCAGATGCAGCAGCCGGCACCGCAGATGCAGCAGCCGGTTGTACAGCCGATGATCCCGACTTCGCAGGGCGTACACGTTTCCACCATTGGTCAGACAGCCGAAATGCCCGACCTGGTGCGCAGCGCACTGGCGCGTTCCGCAAGCGTGCAGAATGAGAATATCTTCGACCAGCAGGGCGGCGCCGTTCCTGTGGTTGACAGCGTAGAGGATATGCTGTCTGCGATCGGCGGCGACACTTCCGTCATCAAGAAGAAGGAAGCCCCGAAGGATGCGGACATTGAGTACGAGGAATACAAGCCGCGTGCCAAGAAGTCCTCTTCCAAGAAGAAGACCCAGAAGGCCGATGAGCCTGACCGCCCGATGACGGAGCAGGAGAAGAAGGAAAAGAAGCGCCGCGACAAGATCGACGCACAGTTCAAGAAGGATCTTGCCAAGAGAGGCTTCTGATCCGATACATGACAAATTCCGCATGGCTCACCGCGGCGCGGTGAGCCATGATTGTAACAGGAGGTATGAAATGACCGAACAGGAAAGAAATGATGTGATTGAGGCTGTCCGTGCAAGACTGACGGACGACCAGACGGGCAATATGCTCATGATTCAGGCGGAATCCCGCCGGTATGAGCAGGAGGATCCGCAGACGGCCAAGGCGCTGCTGGAGCTGGCCATGAGCCTGCTTTCCGAGGAGCAGGAGGCGTATCTGAAGGAGACGATGTACATTGGAGAGCGCCGGCTCGATCAGGTCTACGGCGAAGCAGCCGGCCTGATGCAGAAGCGCGAAAATGCGAAGGCATTGACGCTGACGCGGCAGCTTTACGAGCATATTCTGGTGCATTTCCGCGAGACAGCGGAGCGGCGTTTTTTCAGCTTCCGCAACCTGCTTGAATCGAATCTGTACCACCAGCTTTACCACCCGACCAAGGAGCTGATGAAGACGCCGTTTGATTTCACGCGCTTCATTGGTGCGCATGCGTACAATCTGGTCGAGCTCAGCCGCACGGAGGAGGCCATTCCGGTGCTGGAAACAGCGATCCGGTACAATCCGGTGAATCCCGACCCGCGCTTTGAGCTGGCGGAGGTCTACAAGCTGCTGGGCAATCATGAAAAGCTGCGCGAGACAGTGCTGGAAACGCATCCGATCTGCACCACGCGCTATGCATTGGGGCGCTGCTATGCGAATATGGCATTTTACTGCACGGAGATCACGGAATATGAGGATGCAGTGGCATTCTATTATGTATCGCTGCTGTTTGCCGATCATCCGGCGATCCCGGGCGAGCTGCAGCATTTGTCGCATCTGATGGGACGCCGCATCATGCCGCCGACCCGTGAGCAGGCAAGGGCAGTGCTGGAAAAGTACCATATGATTGAAGGCCCCGGCCGCGAGGTGCTGTACACCGCCACCGAGCTGTCGAACCAGGCGATCGAGGCGAAGCAGTGGAAGGAAGCGACCTACTACATGCAGGTCATCAGCGACCTGACGAATGACCCGAAGGCTGCCGAAACCCTGAAAATGTGCGCCGCAGAGCTTCGGAAGATGTTCCCCGATGCACCGATCTCAACATCCTGACATAAAAAACCTCCCGCAGATGCGGGAGGGTTTTGTTGTTTTTCATCAGGATCCTGCCCGGAGCAGCGCTGCACACCAGCCCTTTTTCTCATGGACTTTCAGCTTTTCAAAGCCTTGTGCAGTCAGGACATCAAGTACCTCATCTGCACGCTCCGTGATGATGCCGGAAACGATCAGATACCCCTGCGATTTGAGGAATCCGCCGAACAGCGGTGCCATTGCAATGAGGACATCTGCCACGATATTCGCGCAGATCAGGTCATACCCGGTGCCGATGGTCTCCCGCAGCGCCGCATCTCCGATGATGTCGCCGCAGTAGGCCGTGTACCGGTCAGCCCCGATGCCGTTCTTTTCTGCATTCTCGATCGCCGTGCGCACGGAATTGTCCACAATATCGACCGCTGTGGCACATTTCGCACCCAGCAGGATGGCGCCGATCGACAGGATGCCGCTGCCGCATCCCAGATCCAGCACACGGTCATCCTTCTGCAAGACCTCCTCGGTCAGCTCCAGGCAGAGCCGCGTCGTGTGATGCTGTCCCGTGCCGAAGGAGGATGCCGGGTCGATCTCCAGGATCGTGCGGGTATTGCCCTCCGGCACCGGCTCCCACGAAGGCTTGATGAGAAGCTGCTGCCCGATGGGGAGGGGCTTGAAATACTGCTTCCAGTTGTTCGCCCAGTCCTCCTCGCTGACATTGCCGACCGTCAGGGTGAGTGCGCCGAAGAATGCCGCATTTTCGCCATTGCGAAGCGCTTCCAGCATGCCACGCACGCCTGCCATCTGCTCGGCGCCCTGTGCATCATCGGGCAGGTAGAAGGTCACGGTCGTATCGCATTCGGCCAGACCCATCAGATCCTCCTCGATATAGTCCCACTTGCCGTCCTTGTCGTCGAGAAATTCCTGAAAGCTTTCCTTGTCCTGAATGGAAAAGCCCTTCACACCGTGATCGGTCAGCATGGCGCAGAGAACATCGACCGCCGGGGTCTCGGTTTTGATGGTGACTTCAAACCAGTTCATGTATACCCTCCTGAAGCGCCCCCATTCCGGAGAATGGAGGCGCTGTTCTGATTGAAATTAGAGTCCTGCGTAGGACAGGGAGATCCACCCCTCGGTATCGTTATACGTTACCTTGCCCCATTTGAAATCCGCATCGGTCTCGGTGACATCCAGATAGGTGCCCGCCGGAATGACCGTCAGAATATCCGCCTGGGTATTCGGCTCCTCACGCAGATGCAGATTATCCATGGTCTGGAACTTCACGCTCATCATGAAGCGCTGTCTGCCCGCCTCGTAGAGATTCATCTCCAGCTCGGTCGGAACAACCATGGTCTGCAATGTAACAGCCGGTTCCGTTTCCGCCGGAGCAGCCGCAGTCGTATAGACCGTGGTCGCAGCGGTGGTGACAACCGTTGTAGCTGCCGTTGTTGCTGCCGGTGCCGTGGTCGCAGCCGCCTGGGTGGTGGCAGCTTCCGTGGTGGCCTCAGTGGTCGCCTCGGTTGTGGTGGTGGTGGTTTCCTCGGTGGATGTTGTCGTTTCCTCCGCCGCAGTGGTTTCTGTCGTCGTGGTCTCCGCAGTCGTCTCGGTGGACTCTGCGGTGGTCTCAGTGGCCTCTGTCGTCGTTTCCGCGGGTCTTGCCTCGGTCACGGGTTCGGTGGGTTCCGGCTCGCTGATCTCTGTGACATTGGAATTGGTTCCCTTGAACAGACGCAGAGAGATGACGCCGGATGCGGCATACTTGCCGAAGAGCGAGGTCGAGGAGCTGCCGGGATCCATCATGGTGACATTCTGTCCGCTGACGGAATCCACGGCCACAAAGTGACCGCCGTTCTTGACGTTGGCAATGAGGTAGTACCCCTGATTCAGAAGCGACTGCATCTTGGATGCCTTGTCTGCCTGAGAACCGGAGAGGTTGCTTCTGCCGCAATATACAAAATCGGGTGCATAGCTTGAGAGCTTGTTCCAGTCGATACAACCGGAAGATGTAAAGCCGCCATGCGCGTTCAGATAGCTGACGATGGTTCCGGGAGTGAAGTCGGAGTCGGTCACTGAACCGGACTGCACCATCAGGATCGCTGCGGACGTCACAGCGCATCCGCTGCGTGCGACGGTTTCAGAGCTTGATCCCAGATGCAGCTGGCTCCAGCTGCTTCCGTACTGCTTCCAGTTTTTGTACTCGGAGGAGCTGAGTGCTCCCGCCAGACCTGCACCTACCGCAGAGATGGCCAGCACTGCGGCAAGGACGCCACCCGCCAGGGTGGTATGGAGTTTTTTGAGTGACATTGGCGAATCAATTCTCCTTTCGATTCCGGGCGCGTTCTGCCTTGGCAGCTTCCTTTTCCGCCCGTTTCTGGGATTTGATGAATGCCTTGCGTTCCTCATCCCAAAGGACGTAGGCTTCGGACAGCGCCTGTACCGTTGTGACCGGTTCGGCGTTCTGACGGTAGAGCAGCGCATCAAGCTGCGGGAACAGTGCCTCTCTCGTGAAGAACGGCGCTGAAGCTTGTCCCAGCTCGCTTACGGTTGCGCTGGTACGCAAACGCAGGGATCCGCGCATCCGGAGGAAGATTGCGGAGGCGCAGGCCTGCGGTGTCATACTTTGGATGTCGCGGCGGAATTTCCGCTCGCGGAACCAGGGGAGTGCCAGCCATCCGAGGACGGCCAGCACGGCCAGCAGCAGGAGCACATAGCCCCAGCGCATGACCTTTTGGTTTTCGGGCCCGGCGGCATTGGCGCCGTCGCTGGCAACTGTCGGCTCGAAGCTGACCCAGCCGTAGCCGGAGATATAGACCTCCGGGAATCCGTGCGCATCGCGGGAACGGACGGTGTAATTGGGATCGCGCTTCGGCAGATAGGTAGGCCCTGTGGTTCTTGGCCCGACGCTGCCTTCCTCCGAAACGAGGAAGCCCTGTACATACCGCGCAGGAAGTCCCGCGCTGCGGCACAGCAGCGTCATGGCGGTCGCATATTCATAGCACACGCCGCGGTGAGTGGTGCTGAGGAAATCGTCTATATTCTCACCCTCAGGCTTGTCGTAGCCGGCATCGTAGAGGTAGCCCGCTTCCGTGAAATACCGTTCAATGGCAAGCGCTTTTTCCAGATCGGAATGCAGCCCGTCCGTAAGCTGCGCCGCCAGATCGTCGATGACGTCGGAATGGTAGTCGAGCAGATCGGTATCGGCCGCATAGCGTGCAGCGTCCTCGGAATCGAGAAAGGCAATCCAGATGGTCTGCGCTTCTTCTGTCAGGCCTGCATGCAGGAGAACTAACTGCGCATCCTCCAGAAGCGCGGTGTAATTCTCCCAGGAAAGCCTGTCCAGAAGCTCCATGGGCGTCGAATACCGCACATAGGTATCCGAATAATACTGCATGGTCTCGCTTGTCCAGGCGGCAAACGGGAATGCGACGATGTTGTGTGAGGTCAGTGCGGCATTCTCGTCAAGGTCATTGATCGTGTCAATCTGTACCAGGCGCGTCGGTGCCGGCACAAATGCGAAATTGATCCACGGATTCACATACAGCTCCTGCATCTCCTGTTCGGGGAGGGTGAGCGAGGTGACATCCGTCAGGCCGTATTTCTCAGCGAAATCCGCATCCGCGGCAGCCGCATCGAGAATGGCCTGCATCAGATCCTGCGGCTTGTAGGTGATCGGTGTTTTATAGGGAAGCGAGGGACGGTCATAATCCGTCACCGTCCAGCTGTCCTCTGCGCCGGTGTAATAGGTGTAGGTCTGTGTCCGCAGGTGCAGCGGTTCGTCGGCAGCCACCGTCATGATCGTCCGCGCATTGCTGTTGGTCGCGCTCCGGTTGTCGGTGGTATCGGTGAACATGCTGATGGCCTGCATCAGGGCATCCGACCAGGTACTGAATGCCATCGCGTTCTCGATGAATTCACGGTTTGCCTCGATCGGGGGCTTGGGAATGATCGCCGCGGCAATGGTGAATGCCACCACATAGAGCGCCACGGAAATACCGGTCGGAAATCCGCCCATGTGACGCACCTGCTCCGACGGACGAAGCTGCCGGCAGTAGATCATCAGCAGGAAATAGCTTGAGAGCAGCAGAATGACCAGCAGCGCCGGCATCTGCAAATTCTCCTTGGCATACAGCGCGAGCGGGATCATCATGATGAGAAGCTGCATCACCATCCGGTAGCGCACCTTGGAGAAATAGTACACCGTGCTCGTCAGGAAGCCGAGCATCAGCATGAAAATGGCGATCGTATAGCCCAGCGAGAAGTCCACAACGCTTTGCGGCGTCAGGAACCAGACGGAGAAGCTGATCGGGTAGCGGACATTGACATAGTTCGTGATCATCGAAACGGCATACAGTCCTGCTGCCAGGTAGATCAGGTAGAGCACCGGGCCGAGAAACCGTTTCCTTGCCACGAAGTCGTAAAAGCGCATCAGCAGCGCGGTAAGCACCAGCGCGATGAGCGTATAGAGAAGCGTGAAATCCTCATGATAGTAGTACATGCTGGTCATCATCAGGAAGACCGCATAGAGCTGCACGGGATCCCCGAAGAAGAAATGCAGGATCTTTGCAGCGCGTGTCCCGGAGAAGGCGCGGAGCTTTTCAAGCAGTTTCGTCATGCGGCCACCTCACTTCCGGACAGCCGTGAAGGAAAAGTCCTCCTCGAGCTGCCACAGGGCATCGGCGCCGGCCAGTGCAGGCGGCTCCGGGGTTTTCGGAAAGATGCAGAATACCGCACCCTCCTCCCGCAGGGTCGCCATTTCGGCATCAAGCTGCGCGTCCGGGTGATTCGTGAAGATCATGAAGGCGCCTGCGCGTTCGGTGCGCACCGCCGGATCAATGCGGTTCTCATCCCCGCGCAGATCCGAGGTACCCAGCTCAATGGCTGCCTCATGCACCGCGTCCTCATTGTCCAGGGGCAAGGCGATCCATCCGCCGCCGCGCCGGAAGCGCAGCGCACAGACGATTCCCTGACCGACCAGCAGCAGCAGGAAGCCGAGTGCGCCTTCCATCATGAGCTGCCGTTCGGCAAGTCCTTTTTCCTCCGTTTCCGCGGTAATGTCCAGTACGACGGTCGGCCGCACGGTCGCGGCAGCCTCATCCATGCGCACCATGAGCTTGCTGCGCTTGGCAGAGAGCTTCCAGTTGATGCGCCGGAGATTGTCGCCGGGGACATAATCCCGGTGAATGTAGCCGGGCATGGTCTGTGAGGAATAGAGTGCCGCCGTTTCCTCCTCCTCCTCGTCCTGTGTCAGCACGGCATCGCTGACGCTGTGCAGCATGATGCCGGCATTGGCAAGGGAGGGGATGGCGGGGATAATGCCGATGTACTGCGTTTCCGGCAGATGCTTCGGCTGAAAATCGAGCAGCCCCAGATAATCCGAGATCCGTGCCTGTGCGGGATCTACGGCCGCAAGCCCCGCATAGGCAGCGGTCAGGCCGAACTGGAATTCCAGCGGCTCCTGAAAGGTCATGGCGCTCTGGATGCTGCGGGTATCGTCGGGAATGAAATTCGCAGCCGTGACAAGGGACTGCCGGATGAACGGCACCGGAAGCCGGCTGTCGGAGGTATACACGACAGATGCGGTAAAATGCCGGCCTTTCTGGACGGTATCGGGTACCTGGATCTGTGCGGTGACCTTTTTGGCGGCCATTTTGGCAAGCAGGATCGACAGCAGCGGCGCGATGATGAGGAATGCCATGATGACCACGCCGATGTCCGCATCGAGATAGAAGGTGAAGAGGTACGCCAGAAATGCCGTCATTCCCAGCGCCAGGATCAGCTTGATCCGGTCAATGATCCGCAGTCTGCGCAGTCTTCGTGCCTCCGCCGTGTGCTGAGCGCGCATCGTCATCCCTCCGCCGGGACAGGCAGCGTTTCCAGGATCTGCCGCACCAATGCCTCCGGGGTGCCCAAGGTATTGCGTCCCTTGGGGTTGAGGAGGATGCGGTGTGCGAGTACAGGCACCGCCAGCTCCTTGACATCGTCGGGTGTGACGAAGCTGCGTCCGTGGACGAATGCCGCCGCACGCACGGCCTTGAAGCAGGCAATGGAGCCGCGGGGCGAAACGCCGAGTGCTGCCATATCGCTTTCGCGGGTCGCATGGACGAGGGCGATGATGTAATTGCGGACATTGTCTGCCACCTGAATGTCATTGACCTGCTTTTGCAGCTCTGTGACCTGTGCGGTGGTGACAACGGGTGCGGAAATATTGGAAATGGGATTGCCCTCGCCGTTGCGGTCCAGAATGGCCAGCTCCTCGGAAAGGGTCGGATAGCCCATTGAGATCTTCATGAAGAAGCGATCCATCTGCGCTTCCGGCAGGTGGTAGGTGCCGTAGGTCTCGACCGGATTCTGTGTCGCAATGACCATGAACGGCTCCGGCAGAATATGCGTCTGACCGTCCAGGGAGATCTGATGCTCCTCCATGATCTCCAGCAGTGCCGACTGCACCTTCGGAGAAGCACGGTTGATCTCATCGGCCAGCAGGAAATTACAGATGGCCGCACCCGGACGGTATTCCAGGGAACCGTCCTGCTGGTTGACGACCGAATAGCCGGTAATATCCGACGGCATGATGTCGGGGGTGAGCTGGATGCGGTGGAATTCGCCGCCGACCGAGCGGGAGAGTGCCGCCGCAAGCTGGGTCTTGCCTACGCCGGGCACATCCTCGAGCAGGACATGACCGCCGCAGAGCATCGCAATGATCGCCTGCAGGATCGTTTCATCCTTGCCGACGATGACCTTGGCAGTGCTTTGCAGGATCTTCTGAACTTCCTGTTGCATAAATTAGAATCCTCCTTGTGTCTGTATCCCCGGGAATTCCCGGAAATACGCAGTATCGGAATTATTCCGGGAATGCGTCAAAATAATGGACAAGCCCTTCGTACAGGCTCCCGGTCGTCCAGATCGTGTAGAATTCCCCGTTGAGCGCATCCGGCGCATCGCCTGCAACGGCGCAGCGGTGATGAACGGTATCCACGACCAGCGCGGTATCGGCATCATAGGTCTCACGGAGCTGCCCGGCATACTGCGCGAGCAGAAATGTCGCATTTTCGCCGTCACCGGGTTCGGGGGCATCCTTTGTCAGAAATACGGTGCGTTTCTTCTCCCGCCCGGCAGCCGCCGCTTCCAGGGCAAGCGTCTGCTCGGCATCAAGTGCGCCGCTGCGGTCGAAGACATGCTCCGGCATCTGCTGTGCAGCCTGCAAAAGCGCTGCCGCACCGTCCGCATAGCGACCTTCCACAAGCGCCGGGGTCGCTTGTGCGATGGGCAATGCCGTGTCGGTCATGGCGTTCCGGCAGGCGCCTTCGGTATAGATGAGATCCTGTCCGGTGGCATCGTTGACCAGCACGAGAAATCCGTCATTTCCCGCGCCGCACATGGCCGCATACTGCGCGGCCGCATACGCCTCCGGGGTGCTGCCGCCGAGATCCTGCGTCAGGACAAGGGCAGCGCGGATCATCTGCCTTGCAGACAATTCCTCGATCGCAGCCGAAAGCTGTGCATTTTCCTCCTGTGTCAGAAGATGACCGGGATCGGAAATACAGGAAACCTCCTGTGCCGCCGGTTCTGCCGGTGCGGCATTCGTTTCTGTGACCGCCGGCACCGTTTCTGCCGGAACCGCGGGCACAGGGGCACAGCCGCAGAGCAATGCAAGCAGCGGCAGGAGCATGATGAGCTTGCGCATACAGCCTCCTTTACGGAGCAGGTTCTGTCGGCTCTGCGGCGTACATGGTATCGCTCAGAAGCCGTTCATTGGCACCAAAATCCACGACGAGCACATCCTGACCGCCGTAATTCTGGGCACTCCAGGTACCGTCCGCCGGGATCTGGAGCTGCGCGGTATCATAGCCAAGCAGCAGCGGTACCCGCAGGGACAGCAGATAGAGCTCGAAGGTAGACATATTGGTGGCAACATGCGGAAGGGCGGCGTCCATCATTTCCGGAACCGCCTTGACAAGGCGGGATTTTGCGCCCTGCATGAGCTTTTGCATGACCTCGCGCTGACGGGAGGTGCGTTCAAAATCGGCATTGCCGACCTTGCGGATGCGGGCGTAGGAAAGCGCCTGCTTGCCGTCGAGAATATAGGTGCCGCCGCCGGAGAGGAAGTCATCGAGCGGATCGTCGCCCATCAGGGCATTGACCTCGCTCTGGAGAATGACATTGATCTGCTCCGCCTCAGCATCGGAAATGGTCATTTCGATCCCGCCGAACGAATCAATGATCCCGGCAAAGCCTGCAAAGGTCACGCAGACATAGTCGTCCACGCTGACATCATAATTCTGTTCGATGGTATCCATCAGCAGCTCCGGCCCGCCGTAGGAATAGGCTGCATTGAGCTTGTTTTCGCCGCGGCCGGGAATGGTCACATACGCATCACGCATGAAGGAGCTCAGACCGATCTCCTTCGTCCGCGAATTGAGCGTGACAAGGATCATCGAATCCGAACGGCCGCGCTCCTCGGACAGATCGCGGGTATCGGTGCCGATGAGCAGGATGCTGCGCACATAGCTGCGGTCAAGCTGTCCGGAGGTCACGGTGCGTTCGGCACGTTCGACCTTGTCGAGC
This sequence comes from uncultured Ruminococcus sp., assembly GCA_902783005.1. GTDB lineage: Bacteria > Bacillota > Clostridia > Oscillospirales > Ruminococcaceae > UBA3855. The sequence goes on from CACZPI010000053.1 coordinate 15,777, forward strand.
TTGGAGATGAGCTTCAGGGAAAGGGCGGAATACAGCACAAACAGCGTCAGCGCAAGCACCACGAACGGACGCAGCAGCCGCCAGAGCAGGCTGCGGTGACGCCGTCTGGGACGCTTGCTTTTTTTCGGCGCTGCCTGTGCGGGTGCCTCATAATCATCGTAATAATAGCTGCCGCTGTGGCTGGGCTTGCGTGCCTTCTGCGGCTTTTGCGGCTTCCGGGGCTTTTTCGGCCTTGCAGGCTGCTCCGGGTAGCCTTGCTGCGGGTAGCCCTGCTGGGGATAACCCTGCTGGGGATAGCCCTGCTGCGGATAGCCCTGCTGGGGATAACCCTGCTGCGGGTAGCCCTGCTGGGGATAGCCCTGCTGCGGGTAGCCCTGCTGGGGATAACCCTGCTGGGAATAGCCCTGCTGTGTCGGATCGACGCGGACAAGGGGTGTATGGGGATCGCCCTGTGCTCTTGCCTGCGCAAGCATCTGTGCGCGTTCTTCCTCGCTGAATACGAGGGTGCTGTCGGCATCACTGGGCTTTTTCTTTTTAGGTTTCGGCATATCGGCCATGCGGAAATCCTCCTTTCCTCAGGGAGCGTGGTGTTTCTTTCCCATGCAATATGCGGCGTTTCAGAACGTCCGGCGGATATTGACCGCCAGAATGGTAATCAGCGAAATAATGGTTTCCAGGAGCAGCATCATGCCCGGTGTCAGACCCAGGTGCAGGAATGCTTCGAGCACCACCAGTCCGAGCATCAGCAATGCGCCGACGGCCTGGATGAAGACGCCGAACATGCCGGCCTTGCGCAGCACCTTGGCACCAATGACGAGCTGTGCCACGCTGACGAAGGAGCCTGTGCAGGCCATCGAAGCGCTGAGCTGCTCGACCGGTGCAGTCTCGGTGTAATAATCGGGATGCATCCGCGCGGGAATAATCTTGATCGTATCCTTGGGAATGCCGAACAGACGGGACATCTTGTCAATCGTAATCATCGGATCGACGCTGCGCAGCACCAGGCAGATGTCATGGCGGATGGCCTTCTTGGCACAGAATTCCACCTGTGCATCGGCGGTCAGCTCAATGAGGAACATGGCCGCCAGGCTGCCCGATACCGAGAGGTAGACGGCCTCCTGATTGCTGCCGACCATTTCGGATTCACGCTGCCGGGAGGGAAGACCCTCGATATTGTGTGCCTTCATCAGCTCACGGTTGCCCAGCAGGACGCGCTGGCTGTGGATCCATCCGGAAAGTCCCATCGAATCCTCATAGACGTAATTGTCCACCGGTGCATACGGGATCTCCTGATCCTGCAAAACATCGTGGAATGCAGAGGCAAAGACGCTGCCTGCACAATGTGCCAGGCTTGCTGCGCTCAGCAGCACCTCCTGGGTCTTGCCGCCGACAAACATCTTCACGCCCGCAATGCGCACGCTGCCCTCCGGGAAGAAGGATGCGGCGTCGATCATCACGGCATTGGTATCATAGAAATCGTCCACGCTCTGGTAGCCGAGCAGCAGGGCGCCGTGGCGCACCATGCGGCGTGCAGCCTTGAGCAGCGGGAGATTGACGACGAAGGTGATCGCCGCGCAGCTTGCCGCGGTGGTGAACATGGAGAACAGATGCAGGAAATACGCCGGTGTATCGCCGCGCAGCACCGTCAGAATGACCGAAACGGCAAGCGCCGCAATGGTCGTGACCGGTGCGATGCCGCGGCAGAAGCGGTCTGCCAGATCGGCGGAATAGGTGTATTTCCGGAAGTCGATGAGCGAATTGGTATGGCGCATCGTGGCCAGGATCGGATAATCCGCCAGCACGCCGCGGGTGAAGGCATCCGCCCGCATTTCCTCCTCGACGATCGTCAGGCCGTAGCAGTTGAAGCGTCTGCTGGCAAAGCGCAGATTCGTCAGCTCACGGCTCACGATCAGCAGCTTGCCGACCGAATGCAGCAGCAGCGTGAAGATCACGCACGGCAGGAAGCACGGCCTTGTCTCATGCGTGAAGATCGAGGTGAAGACATTCGAGACGCATACCGCCGCGCTGCCCACCAGGGCGACGGCGGCCACGGAGTCCGTATCCGCCCGGAAGCGGATCAGCCTTGTCAGTCCGTTTCGCAGCACCGGCGTACAGACACCCACGGTACCTGCCGCCAGCAGCAGCTCGACGAATGCCCGCATGACAGCCGGCATATCCGCCGCCCAGCTCCAGCCCAGGAAGCTGCCGACGATCAGCAGCAGCCCGATCGCAAGATACGCTGCCAGCGCAAAGACGCGGAAGCTCATGGCGCTTTTCAGCTCGGCAATATCGCTGCGGATGTCCTGGCTGCTTTCGAGATTCATCCGGTCGGAGATCTCCTGGCGGCGGCGTTCGGTCTCTGCCGCAGCCTCCTCCTTGGATTTCCGGATCCGGATGTCGAGTGCTGCCGCATCCGCGACATTCAGCGGCTGTGTCAGGTCAAGACTGGTATGCGCCGCACGCGGTGCCGGCTCGACATCGACCGGCTGCACCGGATCGGGCTCGGGCACCTGGGCGACCGGAACGATGTCCTTGATGTTCAGATGGATCGTTTCGGTACCGGCAGCCGTCAGATCGGGGGTACGTCTGACCTTCTTGCGTTTCTGCGCACGCTTTGCCCCGTGGATCTGGGTATAGGCATACTCACCCTCGGGACGTTCCTTTTCATAAGTATAGCCCTCGGCCGGCTCATGGGTCTCCTTTTTGACGGGAGGCTTTTTCTTGCCGGCATTCCGGGCATTTTTCTTCTTGATCTTTGCCAGCTCCCGCGCACGGGTCGAATCGCTCATGCGGCGGATCTTCGGCAGATTATCCGAAAACTGCGGCGGCTTGTTGTCCGGCTCCGGCGTCTTCTGGCCGGAAGGGACATTCACGCGCCCCGGCATCGGTTCCTCGGAGGTCTCCACGGAGCGAATCTTCGTGCGGCCGCGGGGGGCGGGGCTTTCCTTTGCAGGCGGCTGCTCCTCGCCGGTCACTTCGTCGAGGAGCTCCTCGAGTGACATATCCTTGTTATCGTTTGATTGATCCATAGATCCTGATTTCATCCTCTCTGACGAACGACCTCATACATAAAGATACCGGCGGCAACCGAAGCATTCAGGGAAGTGATCTTCCCGTGCATCGGGAGCCTGACCAGAAAGTCGCATTTCTCTCTCACAAGACGGCTCATGCCGTTTCCTTCCGAGCCGATGACGAGTGCAAGCGCACCGTCAAACTGTGTCTCGGTGTACAGGCTGCCGTTCATATCGGTGCCGTAGATCCAGACACCCTCCTTTTTCAGCCGGTCAATGGCTGCGCCGATATTCGGGACGCGGGCGACCGGCAGCCAGCTTGCGGCACCGGCAGAGGTCTTGTAGACCGTCGGTGTCAGCATGGCGCTGCGGCGCTTGGGAATGATAATGCCGTCCGCACCTGCGGTTTCCGCCGTCCGGATGATGGCGCCGAGGTTGTGCGGATCCTCGATCTCATCGCAGATGATGAGAAACGGCTTGGTTCCCTTCCGGCGGGAGACCTCAAGAAGATCCTCCACGCTCACATACTGCGCACAGGCGCCGAATGCGATCACGCCCTGGTGGGCGCCGCCCTCGGCCATCTGGCTGAGCTTCTGATCGGTCACGGTCTTGATGACCGCGCCTGCTTCCTTGGCAAGCGCCACGATCTCACCGAGACCGCCGCTGCCCTGGCTGATATATACCGTGTCGATCGGCTGTCCGCTGCGGAGCGCTTCACGCACGGGATTGCGGCCGATGATCCGGCCTTCCTGATTCTCAGTAACCTTGTCTCTGTTCATTTCCCTTGCACCTTTCCGATGCCTCACAGACATCATCTTACGCTGTCCATACTCTTACTTATACATTATAACATGGTTACAGAAAAATTACAAGCCCTTTTTACGGATTTCTTGAAGAAATCCCGCCATCAGAATCAAAATGGCGGGACTTTTCGCATTCCTCTGCCTTATCCGCCCATGAAGACCCGGCAGACCGCCGCAGAAGCCGCGGCACCAAGGAGAAACCAGATCACACCCGGGATCTGCCGGCGGCGGCTTTTCGCATAATCAGCCAGCAGTCCCTCCGCCTCC
>CACZPI010000054.1 GCA_902783005.1 uncultured Ruminococcus sp.
ATATGGTCTGAGCAAGGCTGCACGTCCGTTCAATTCCAGACTGGATAAATCCAAGCTGGTTGAAAATGGTTTTACACCGCTGCCGACCTGGCAGGATGCGCTTGCGAGATATTTAAAGGAGATTCAGTGATATGGGACAGATCACAGTTGAGAAAAACGTCGGCGGGATCGAGGGACTTTGCGTCATAACGCCCACTGTTCACGGCGATAACCGCGGCTATTTCATGGAAACTTACAACCAGCGCGATATGGAAGAGGCCGGCATCAATATCGTATTCGTGCAGGACAATCAGTCCTGTTCGACCAAGGGCGTACTGAGAGGGCTGCATTTCCAGAAGCAGTTCCCGCAGACGAAGCTCGTGCGTGTCATCCGGGGCATAGTCTATGATGTTGTCGTGGATCTGCGCCGGGATTCCGCGACCTTCGGGAAATGGCACGGCGAGATCCTGACAGCGGAGAACCACAAGCAATTCCTGATTCCCAAGGGCTTTGCACACGGGTTCCTGGTGCTCAGTGATATTGCGGAATTCTGCTACAAGTGCGATGACTTTTATCATCCGAATGACGAGGGCGGTCTGGCTTGGAATGATCCGGCGATCGGTATTGCATGGCCGGAGCTGACGGGTGCCTACAATGGTACAGCAAGTGCAGAAGGCTATGCGCTTGCAGACGGAACACCACTGAATCTTTCGGAGCGCGATCAATGCTGGAAAACGCTGGCTGACAGCCACACATTCTGAAAGGAGCGCCTATGAAAGGGATCATCCTGGCAGGCGGCAGCGGAACGCGGCTGTACCCGCTGACCAAGGTCACCTCGAAGCAGCTTTTGCCGATCTATGACAAGCCGATGATCTATTACCCGCTGTCCACGCTGATGCTGGCGGGGATCCGGGATATTCTGATCATCAGCACCCCCGATGATACGCCGCGCTTTGAAGCGCTGCTCGGTGATGGCAGCCAGTACGGCATCCATCTGAGCTACCAGGTACAGCCAAGCCCGGACGGCCTTGCACAGGCGTTTGTCCTGGGTGAGGAATTTATCGGAGAGGATGCCTGCGCGATGGTGCTCGGGGATAATATTTTCTATGGAAACGGATTTAGGACATTGCTGAAAGCGGCAGTGCAGGATGCGGAGGAGAACGGCAGGGCGACGGTATTCGGTTATTATGTTCCCGATCCGGAGCGGTTTGGCGTAGTGGAATTTGACGAGAACGGCAAGGCGCTCAGCATTGAGGAGAAGCCTGCTGATCCGAAGTCGAATTACGCGGTGACAGGACTGTATTTCTATCCGGCAGGTGTGAGCGCCAGGGCAGGGAAGATCCGGCCGAGTGCGCGGGGAGAGCTGGAGATCACGGAGCTCAATGCCATGTATCTGCGTGACGGGCTGCTTGATGTACAGTTTCTCGGCCGCGGCTTTGCGTGGCTTGATACCGGAACGGTGCAGAGCCTTCTGGAGGCGTCCAATTTCGTGGAAATGGTGCAGAACCGACAGGGCATCATGATTTCTGCCCCGGAGGAGATCGCGTATATCAACGGCTGGATCGGTAAGGACAGCCTGCTTCGCTCGTCGCAGGCCTATGGAAAAAGCCCCTACGGCGCCCATCTGCGTGCGGTGGCTGAGGGGAAGATCATATATGGACGCCCGTTCTTCCCCTGGATGCAGGAAGAACTGTTTTGAGAGAATGAGTTGATCCCTCCCCGGAAACGGGGAGGGATTTCTTTGATCTTTGTGCAGTTTCACTGAATCCGATCCCTTCCAGCCGTGCAGATCGCTGAAAATGCAAGGATGTGTTGACATCGTGTCAGAACTGTGGTATACTATTTATAATGACATTGTGTCAGAATGGAGCAGCATGACAACAAGAAACCAAGGGGAATGGGGGTGCCCCCATGCCGGGCGCCGCCATTAAAAAAGGAGTTTACCATGCCAAAGGGATCACCGGAGCTGACAGCAGCGCGGCGGGAGGAGATCATCACCGCCTGTGAAACGCTCTATCAGACAATGAGCTTCAAGGACATCACGATCAAGGAGATCGGGGCTGTGACGTCATTTACAAGAACGTCGATCTATAATTATTTCCAGACCAAGGAGGAAATCTTCCTGGCGCTGATGCAGCGGGAATATGACCAGTGGGCGCAGGAGGTGTCCGCGCTTACACAGACGCATGAGACCATGACCGCGGAGGCTTTCGCGGATGCGCTGGCGCGTTCCCTCGAAACGCATCAGCAGCTTCTGAAGCTCCTGGCCATGAACCATTATGATATGGAGGAGCATTCCAGGCCGGAACGCCTGACGGAATTCAAGGTCGCCTATGGTGCATCGCTCGATGCTGTGCGCGGCTGCCTGGAGCGTTTCTTCCCGGAGACGGATGTGCAACGGTTTTTGTTCGTGTTCTTCCCGTTTCTGTTCGGCGTCTATCCGTATGCCGTCGCGACCGACAAGCAGCTTGAGGCGATGCGGGAGGCGGGAATGGACTTCCGGATGCACAGCATCTATGAACTGATCTATGCCTGCGTAATGCAGCTTTTGGAGGGAGGTACATCATGAAATACACAAAGCTGGGGAATTCCGACCTGAATGTATCGCGAATCTGCATGGGCTGCATGGGATTCGGTGATGCCGGGAACGGGCAGCATTCCTGGACGATCGACGAGGCGCATACCCGTGAGATCATCCGGCGGGGACTGGAGCTTGGCGTGAATTTCTTTGACACCGCCATTGCCTATCAGTCCGGCACCAGTGAGCAGTATGTCGGCAGAGCGCTGCGCGATTTTGCCAGGCGGGAGGATGTGGTCGTCGCCACGAAATTCCTGCCGCGTACCCCGGAGGAGATCGCTTCGGGTGTGACCGGTCAGCGGCATATTGAACGGATGATCGACAAGAGCCTGCAAAATCTCGGCATGGATCATGTGGATCTGTATATCTACCATATGTGGGACTGGAATACCCCGATCTATGACATTCTCGACGGCCTTGACCGGATTGTGAAGGCAGGAAAGGCCAGATATATCGGCATCTCCAATTGCTATGCGTGGCAGCTTGCCAAGGCCAATGCGCTTGCGGAGCGCGAGGGCTTTGCAAGGTTTGTCAGCGTGCAGGGGCATTACAATCTGATCTTCCGTGAGGAGGAACGCGAAATGGCAATGCTCTGCGCAGAGGATCACATTGCCATGACGCCGTACAGCGCCCTTGCAAGCGGACGGTTGGCAAGGCTGCCGGGTGAGACCTCCAGGCGTGCCCGGGAGGATACCTATGCGAAATTCAAGTACGATGCCACACAGGAACAGGATGAACGCATCATCCGGCGCGTGGCTCAGATCGCGCAGAAGCACGGCGTTTCCATGACCGAGATCAGCCTGGCGTGGCTGCTTACTAAGGTCACGGCACCGGTGGTCGGCGCCACCAAGCTGCACCATATCGAAGGCGCGGCAATGGCAGTGGATTTCAACCTTGCCCCGGAGGAGGCTGCCTATCTCGAGGAGCTTTATGTGCCACATCCGCTTGCGGGCGTGATGGCGCAGAATCAGCCTGCCAACCGGAATGAAAAGCATGTCTGGTCTACCGGCAGTCAGAAGATCTGAGTGCCTGCACAAAGGAGGGTACTATGAAAAGAATAGCATTCGCCCTTGCCTGTGCGTGTTTGCTGCTGACGGGTGCTGCTGATCCGTCCGCGGCAGGCGGCGCAGCGGATTCGTATACCAAAGAGGATGTGCGGCATCTGCAATCGTATCTTGTCGGTGAGAATACACCGTCTGAGCCCTATGATCTGAACGGGGACGGGGTATGGGACATTCTGGATCTGGCGCTGATGAAGCATTCGCTGGCCATTGCGCCGGAAGCAGGCAGCGATACGATCGTTGTGTATTTCTCACAAACGGGGAATACGGAGAAGATCGCGGAATACCTGACAGGACTGACGGGTGCGGATGTGTATGAGATCGAAGCGGCGGTGCCGTATTCGGACGAGGACATTGCCTACAACAATTCCGGATGCCGTGCCAATCTCGAACAGAATGACAAATCCGTCCGCCCGGAGATCGCCTCTCCCATTGCATCGCTGGACGGATATGACACGGTATTCCTTGGCTATCCCATCTGGTGGGGACAGGAGCCGCGGATTATTGACACATTCCTGGAAAGCTATGATTTTTCGGACAAGACAGTCATTCCGTTCTGCACCTCGGCCAGCAGCGGGATCTCGACAAGTGAGCGGAATATTGCCGCGCTTGTCCCGATCGGGGAGCAGCTTGCGGGCAGACGCTTTGCCGCGAGTGCCTCTGCGGCGGATGTGCAGGCATGGTATGAAGCATTGCCGCTGACGAAGGAGGAAACAGCCATGCAGCTGCAAATGAAGATCGGAGATACGGTTCTGACGGCATCCCTGGCCGATACGGCTGCCGCGCAGGAGCTTGCCGAGCATCTGAAGGCGGAACCTGTGACGGTGGAGCTGAATGAATACGGCGGCTTTGAGAAGGTCGGGAAGCTCCCTTGGACGCTGACCAGATCGGACGAGAGCACCGTGACTGAAGCCGGGGACATCATGCTGTACCAGGGCAATCAGATGACGATTTTCTACAATTCCAATTCCTGGAGCTACACAAAGCTCGGGAAGGTTGAAGGTGTCACACAGGAGGAGCTTGCCGCCATTCTCGGGGACGGGAATGTGACCGCAGTGCTTTCTCTGCAATCATAAACAGGAGGTTATCATGATGAGCAAGAAATTAGTCGCCTATTTTTCCGCAAGCGGCAACACCGCAGTGCTGGCAAAGCGCCTGGCAGGTGCAGCAGGAGCCGATCTGTATGAGATCCGGCCGGAGACGCCCTACACGAGCGGCGACCTGAACTGGCAGGATCAGAATTCCCGTTCGAGCGTGGAGATGCGCGATCACAGCTCCCGTCCGGCACTGGCGGATACCGATGCGGGCATTGACGGGTATGATACGATCTATGTCGGATTCCCGGTATGGTGGTACATTGCGCCGACCATTATCAACAGCTTCCTGGAGAGCTACGATTTCTCCGGAAAGAAGGTCATCCTCTTTGCCACCTCCGGCGGAAGCGGCTTCGGCAAGGCAGTCTCCAATCTCCAGCCGAGTGCCCCGGATGCCGAGATCATCGAAGGCAAGGTCAATCCCTCTGCCAAGGATCTTGACACGCTTGCCGCAATGGGATAAAACAAACAGAAAAGCCCTGCCGGGAGGCAGGGCTTGATTCTTTATAGATTACCGATGCGTTTCCGGATCTCTTCCGGCACGGTGGCTGCCGTCAGTGCAGGATCATCTGCCAGCCGTTTTTCGGTATAGTCCGCCTGCGCTGTGTCAAGTCCCATGTCAGCCAGAAGCCCGAACAGCGTCCAGTCTCCTGTACGCAGGCCTGTGTTTGCGGCATACATCAGCAAGGTTGTCCCGTTGTAATCGGTTACAGTTAGATCCGCTCCGCGCTCAATGAGAAATTCCACCATTTCCCGGCAATTGCAGCAGACTGCTGTGATGAGCGGAGACCAGCCGTCCTGATCCTGTGAAAGAAGGATCTCCCGGCAGGTACAGAGACGTTTTGCCTCGGGAATCATTCCGTTCCGGATTGCTGTGAGAAGCTCTGCGAATACATCTTTGTATAAGCGTACATCATAGTCAATGGTGGAAATAACCGTGTACAGATCGCTGTCCTCAAGGATCGTTCCGGGATTCTGTTCGGAAACATGGTCTGTGATCTCGCAATGTACATAGGGCTCCCCCTGCCATTGCAGGATCTGGTACGGGCGGAAACAGAAGGCTCTGATCTGATTGCGGATCTGGAATGCAGTGCAGCCTGTATCCAGAGCCAGATGCGCATAGTCGATCGACTTCAATGAAAAATACGTGGAATTTTCCTGCGGCTGCGGCCGCGCAGAGACCTTGCCGGAGATCACATTGTCCAGATTCCGGAGTATGACAGCAGTACCGATACGGATGTACTGCTTGTACACATCAAGCGATGTATCCTGCGGATCAATTGCAAATGCCTGCTGATCGATGATTTCTCCGGTATCAATGCCGCGGCGGATCCGGTGAAATGTCACGCCGGTCGTGGTATCTCCATGAAGCAGCGGGTGTACCGATGTGTAGCACCCCTTGTACCGGGGCAGCAGCGAAAAATGAATATTATACAGTTCCTGACTTCGGAACTTATCAGGTCGGATCAGCCTGTCAAATTCGGCGGAAAGGAAAATAAGATCCTCTGTATCGTACACATCCTCGAGTGTGCAGATCGGGATGCTGTGCTGCTGTGCGAAGAACTGGAAGGATCTTTGCCAGCTGTTCACACCGGTTTCTGTCCTGTTTGTGATGCAGAGGATACGGAATCCGGGGTAATGATCCATGCAGTAGCGCAGTACATCGACTGCAATGTCATTTTTACCTGCAATGCAGATTGTTTTATAATTCAGTTTCCTTTCTGGCGAATCTGTGATTCCGGCGTCTGGACAGGGGATAATATGTTCCGCTGACGCTGCCGGGATGATCGGGCGCTACGATTGCCTGCGGCGGGAAAGCTGCCGGAGGAGTGTGCTGATGTCTTTTCGGTACAGTAAGCAGAACAATACGCACAACAGAATCGCGGCGAGCAGCGCCGGCAGAATCCGATCCGGAATCAGCATTCTCCACACCACGAAAAAACCTGCCAGCATGCAAGCGGCAACAATAAACCTGAATGACACCACCATCAGCTTCATCCGAACAAGCACGATCACGCAGACGATGTCCGAGACGATATATCCGAACAGTGTCGCAATGGAAGCGCCTTCAATCCCGATCAGCGGAATCAGAATCAAGTTCAGAAGCACATTGACGACCGCGCCGACGGACAGGATCAGCAGATTCGGCCATGTTTTCTTGACGACCAGGAATTGGTTGGCGGCGACCTGAAACAGCATTTGCAGAAGCGGTGCAAGGAACAGGTACGGCGCGATCACATAGCCTGCCAGGTATTGCGGGGCAAACATGATCCGGAAGAAATCATAGCTGATCGCGCAGATGAATGCTGTTGCCGCGAAGGAAATGATCCCCAGGTATTCAAAGACCCGGGAATTGGTGCCGACCTGATCCTTCTCCTTCATCGTGGAGAAGGCAAAGAACTGCCATCCGCCCACAAATGCCGTGTAGATGAGCTGGCTGGCCTGTCCGAGCTTGGAGCCGACCGAATAGATCCCCGCTTCTCCGACATTCAGCAGATTGGTAATCATGACCCTGTCGCTCGAATTGAATAGCCAGTAGAACAGAAAATTCGGAAACAGCGGTACCGCGATCATCAGCAGCGGCCGGAGATGTTTGCGCCGGAATGCATGCAGGGAAAACCATTTCCGGTTCATGATCCAGAATGCCGCTTCCGTTGCGGCTCCCGCGATCAGTGAAGCGAGGGGAATCGCAATGACATAATGCTTCTTCAGGATCAGCGGGATAGCGATGGAATAGGAGAGGATCGATGCCACCGTATTCGTCACAAGAAATATGCTGCGCTTGTTCTGCATCCGGGTCGGCGCGGCAACAATGGAATTGGTGGCGCTGACCAGCGTGGCGGCTGCGGCGATATACACCAGGTACGAATACTGCAGATCCCCGAAAAACCAGGCGGCGATCAGATCCTTGCCGGCCAGCATCAGCCCGCAGACAAGCACCGACATCACCACCGTGAATGCAAATGTCGTCGAACAGATCTCCTTTTTGAAGGCTTCGTCATTCTTCTCAAAAAACATGCGGTACATCGCGTCATACATGCCGATGACGGCGACCGCGCTTCCGAAGTTGATCACCGTGTTGGACAGGTCATTCAGTCCGAAATATTCCGTACCCGGCATCAGGCGCGTAATCAGCGGCAGCATCAGCAGCGGAATCAGCTTTCCGATGACACCGCCAAGCCCGTATACCAGGAAATTCTCAATAAATAACTTGGCTTTGCTCATACCCTTTTGTTCATCCTTCTGTGAATGCATACCACCAGCAGCGTGCCGTGTCACCGGTCAAACCCATTGACAGCATCAATCACAGCATCAATCTGCGCATCCGTCATGCCGTAATACATCGGCAGGCTCAGCTCCGTGGCACTGATCTCCTCCGCGATCGGGAGTGCGCCCTGCGGGATCTGAAGCTCCCGGTAGCAGTCCTGCAAATGCATCGGGATCGGATAATGCTTCATGGTGCCGATCCCCCTGTCCGCAAGATATGCCGCAAGCGCATCGCGCTTTTGTGTGCGCACCGCGAAGACATGCCATACAGGGGATGCATATTCCGGTACATACGGCAGGATCACATCCGGATGCCGGATGCCCTCCAGGTAGCGCTGTGCAATGACCCGGCGCTGTGCATTCATCCGGTTCAGATGCGGCAGCTTTGCCGCGAGGAATGCCGCCTGCAGCTCATCAAGCCGGGAATTGTGCCCCTGGTAGATATTGTGATACTTGTAATCGGAGCCGTAATTGCCCAGTGCCCGGATCTTGTCTGCAAGCGCCTTGCTGTCTGTCACGACGGCGCCGCCGTCACCGAGCGCACCGAGGTTTTTCCCCGGATAGAAGCTGAATCCGGCCGCATCACCGAAGCTGCCGACAGCCTGCCCCTTGTAGGCGGCGCCGTGTGCCTGTGCACAGTCCTCGACCACAAACAGGTGATGCCTGCGGGCAATGTCCATAATCGGATCCATGTCACAGGGCAGACCGTACAGGTGGACAGGCATGATCGCTTTGGTTCTGGCCGTGATCTTCTCTTCGATCCTTGCCGGGTCAATATTATAGGTTCTGATGTCCGGCTCGACAAAGACCGGCATGGCGCCTGCATTTGTGACCGCCAGTGCAGTGGCAATGTAGGTATCCGACGGCACAATGACCTCATCACCCTGCCCGATCCCGAGTGCTTCAAGCGCCAGGATGAGGGCATCGAGCCCGTTGCCGGTACCGACACAATGCTCCCTGCCGCAAAATTCTGAGAATGCGCTTTCAAATGCAGCATCCTCCTTGCCTTTGATGTACCAGCTTGCCCGGAAGACACGTTCAAAGGCGCCGCGCAGCTCTGCTGCAAGCTCCTGCTCCATGGGAACGAAGCTGACGAATGGTACCTTCATTCTGCCACCTCGGTCTTGCCCTTGATGAATGCGAGAAACTCATCATAATCCCGGATGTAGTCGCGCTCGTCGTACAGCTCGGAAGCAAGCACCAGCAGAACGGCATCCGGAGAAAAATCGAACATTTCACGCCACATGTCATTGGACACATACAGCCCTTCATACGGCTTTTCAAGGGGAACAACCTTTTTCTCCCGCCCGTTGTCAAGCAGGATCTTGCAGGAGCCGTGAATGCAGATCAGGATCTGCTCCAGACTCTTGTGCGCGTGAAATCCGCGGCGGACACCTTCCAGGGTGTCATACATGAAATAGACGCGCTTGATCTCAAACGGAATGTCCTTATATTCTTCAAGCGCCACAAGCTGACCGCGTTCATCGCCGTGGGGCTGAAATACATATTTTACTACCTGCATAAGTACCTCCTGGTGAGCCGCCTCCGATTCTGTACGGCGGCTCTGCTATTCTTATTATACCGCAAGAGGCATCTAAAGGCAAGTGTTTTTTGAAAAACGATCCCACATTCTGTCCGGCAGGCGGCAAGTATCCCGCATTTCCGAAAAATCCGGAATCGGGGGAATGCGCATCCCCCGATTCCCGGAAATTTCCCTTTACAGCTTCACCTGCACCTCATACCGCTCCATCCACACATCCATCTGGTAGAAATACGCAATGGTTTGCGGGCGGGTCATGAGCTGTCCGTACCACTGCACATTGTCCTCTCCGCAAAGGAGCTGCTCAAGGGCTTCGCGGCGGACAATCTTCAGGATCGGTGCTGCCGGATCACGCAGGCGGTCAGCCAGCAGCTCTGTGACCGCGGCCAGATAGCTGGGATTGTGCGTTTTCGGATAGGGGCTCTTCTTGCGCCAGAGAATTTCCTCGGGCAGGTAATCGCGCATGGCCTCGCGCAGCAGTCCCTTTTCATAGCCACGGTATTCCTTGAAATCCCATGGCACATTATACAGGTATTGCGCAATGCGCCAGTCACAGAACGGTACGCGCACCTCCAGCGCACTCCACATGGACATTCTGTCCTTGCGGTCGAGGAGCGTCTGCATGAACCAGTCGAGATTCAGCCGCATCATTTCCCGCATCCGGGATTCGGTTTCGGATTCTCCCGGGAGCTTTTCGGCACGCAGGAGCGTTTCCCGGTATTCCCGGTCCACATCCTGCCGCTCCTCGAGCATTTCCCGGATCTCCGGCCTTGCAAACTGCATCCGGTAGGCGGTGCTCTGTGACCACGGGAAGCCGTATGCCGCACGGATCTGCGGATCCCGGTACCACGGATACCCGCCGAACAGCTCGTCGGCGCATTCGCCGGAGAGCGCCACGGTCACATGCTCCCGGATCTCCCGGCAGAACAGCAGCAGCGATGCATCCACATCCACCATGCCCGGCAGATCCCGCGCTTCGACTGCTTCTGTAAGCGCCTGTGCAAGTGCCGGGGTATCGAGCACCGTCCAGTGATGCGCTGTTTGCAGATAATCCTGCATCTGCCGGATATAGGCCGGGTCAGAATTCGGCTGGAATTTGCTTTTTTGGAAGTATTTGTCATTGTCGCGGTAATCGACCGAGAAGGTATGCAGCGTCCGTCCGTCCCCGGCAAATTCCCGTGCCGCCACCGAGGAGATCAGGCTCGAATCCAGCCCGCCCGACAGGAAGGTTCCCACCGGTACATCCGAAACAAGCTGCCGCCGGATGGCATCCGTTACCAGATACCGCACATGCTCCGCCGTCTGTGCAAAGTTCTCCGTGTGCTCCTCGGCATGCAGATCCCAGTACCGGCGCACCTGTAAGCCCTCCGACTGCGAATAGACCGCACAGTGTGCCGCAGGAAGCTCCTGCATGCCCCGGAATACCCCGCATCCGGGTGTGCGCCCGGGGCCGAAGAGCAGGAGCTGGCTGACCCCGTCAATGCCGATCTCATGCGGAACATCGGGGTATTGCAAAACGGCTTTGAGCTCCGAGCCGAACACCAGCCGCCGGTCATTCAGATGGTAGAACAGCGGCTTGACGCCGATCCGGTCACGCGCCAGAAACAGCCGCCCGCTGTGATGCGCCCAGATGGCAAAGGCGAAAATGCCGTTGAATGCCTCCAGACAGGTCTCGCCCCATCTGACATATGCTTTCAGCACGACCTCGGTATCGGCACGGGTATCGAAGGTCATGCCTTCTGTGAGCAGACGGCCGCGCAGCTCGGCGGTATTGTACAGCTCGCCGTTGTAGACGATGGTGTAGAGCTCCCCGTCATGGCTGCACTGCATGGGCTGCATGCCGTTTTCCGGATCAATGACGGCAAGACGGGTATGGATGAGGGCGGCATGCTCGGAAAGATACAGCCCCTTCTGATCGGGGCCGCGCCGCCGGATGGCAGTTTGCATTTCCCGGAAGATCCGTTCCTGTGACTGCAAGCTGTCCCTGAAGGCGATCACGCCTGCGATTCCGCACATATGGCATCGCTCCTTTCTGATGCAGGATATGCGGCAGCAGGGGAAAGGGTGCTCATTCCTCCTCCCCGAAGCATTCCCGCAGCTTGCCGAGCGCCTTCTTTTCAAGCCGGGAGACATAGGAACGGGAGATCCCGAGCTGATCGGCGGTTTCCTTCTGTGTGCGCGGGATGCGGCCGTAGAGCCCGTAGCGCATGGAAATGATCTCGAGCTCCCGCGGATCCAGACTGCTTTGCAGGAAGCGGTAGAGCTGCTCGCGCCGGATCGAGAAGGCGACCTCCTCCTCCAGATCGGTGCCGTCCTCCAGGGTATCGAGCAGCGTCAGCGCATTCCCGTCCTTGTCGGTCATGGTCGGCTCATTCATGGAAATGTCGCCGGCGTGCTTCTTCTGTGCACGGAAGTGCATCAGGATCTCATTTTCCACACAACGCGCCGCATATGTGGAAAACCGGGCGCCCTTATGGTAATCGAATGTCTCCACCGCCTTCATGAGCCCGAATGTGCCGATGGAGACAAGCTCCTCGGGATCCTCGGAGCTGCCGCGGTATTTCTTGACGATATGTGCGACAAGACGGAGGTTGTGGGTGGTCAGACGGTGTCTGGCATGAATATCCCCACGCTCCATCGCCTCAAAGCATTCCTGCTCCTGTGCGGCCGTCAGCGGCTTGGGAAATGCATACGGCAGATCCGCATGCAGAATGCACAGCACCAGACGGCTCAACAATTCATACAGCATACAAATGCCCCCTTTCACCGCAGTGTATGAAAGAGGGCTTTTCCGATATGTTCAGGGACAGGCATTTCTGCCCAAGCCGGAGATCATGATGCTCGACGAGCCGGTCAACGGCCTTGCCCCGGAGGGAATTGCAGCTATCCTTGCAGGAGTACATTTCGTGTGAATCTCATTGACAATCCGGTGCGCAAGTGTTATAATAAATGTAACAAAAATCGGGAGGCGATCGTATGTTACTGGATTATTTGATGGAGGAAGCCAAAGACCTGACAGAGGAACAGCTCACACAGGTCGTCAATTTTGCGAAATTTCTGAAAGTAGAGGCAAGACGGCAGGAAACGGTCTCTGACGATGAAATGCTTTCAGTCTCTGAAGAACTGATTAAGCAAAATCGCAAGGCTTATGAGGTACTGGCACAATGAAACGCCTGACGAAAGAACAGGTGCTGATGCTGCATTCACAGCTGATCAGTGCAACCGGAGGAACCGATGGCATTCGTGACGAAGGGCTTCTGGAGTCTGCTCTGCAAGCACCGTTCCAAACGTATGACGGCGCACAGCTGTATGGCACTTTGGAGGAAAAGGCAGCACGGCTCGGGTTTGGATTGATCCGGAATCATGCATTTCTGGATGGCAATAAGCGGATCGGCGCACATACGATGCTGGTGTTTCTGGCAGTGAATGGCGTCTGGCTCGTCTATACACAGGAGGAATTATCGGATGTGATTCTGTCCGTTGCATCCGGTGAAGCGGATGACAGGATCCTGCTTGATTGGATCATAGAACATCGCCAATAACAATCATGATAGCCGTTCGGAAGACCATCCCGGACGGCTTTTGCGTATGAAGGAGGTGAGACTATGGGAAGCAAGATCAGCTTTTGGGTGGTGAGGATATGCAGCAATTGACTTTTTCATCGTTCGGATGTATAATAGTAGAGCGTGATAGAATGCACAGAAACCGCGTTGCAGATCCATGCAACGCTGCATCCGGCCGAGAAAATCAATAAATGGAAAGGAAAAAGAAAAATGTTAAAAAATTTGTTTCAGGATCGTGAAAACGCCGGAAATATCATTGTAAAATCCCCGAATAAGGCGCTTTTGGAATCTATCTATCAGTACAACGACAAGATCGACAGCTTCGAGAAAAACACAAAACGAGCAGCACTTCTCTTTGTCATCATCATGGCAGTGTTCTGGATCGGAGGAGATATAGCCGGAATGAACTCAAATCTTGTGCTGCTGTTTGGTCTGCTGACGATTTTCGGGTTTCCGCTGATCTGTGTGTTGGGCGCGATATGGGTGAGCAGACCGGCGCTGAAAAGGAAGTCGGAGGAAATGGCAATGCTGGCAGGCAGTGAGATGGACGTGCCTGATGATGCAGTTGAAATTGAAATGCTGTTTCCACAGAAGGTTTTGGATGACTTTTCGCAGAAGAAGAATTTGCTGTTTGATAACAGCCTGCACCTTGTCTACGCGGACGCTGAAGCATTCTATTTTGTGGATGTGACCGGAACTGCAAAAATTTCTTATTCGCTGACGGAGCCGTGGAGAGATGCCGAAAACAGGGCACGGATCCGGCATTGGATTCAGAACAGCAAGCCGTCTGCTTATGCGAAAGATGGTGTCAAAAAGCAAGGACGACTGCTCTCACTGATACCGTTTGTGGGGAGCTTTATTCCGGATCATTATTTGATCCCATACAAATATACGGTTCTTCATACAAGCAGCGATGATTATCTGGTTTGTATCCCTATCTATGAAATGGAGAAGCTTCAAAACCTTTCGTCTTTCTAAATTGCATTGCTGCTTGTCATGGAAGATCTGATGGACAGGACGAAGGAAGAAGCAATTTGAATCTGAAAACGATCCCCCTCATCATCGGAACGCCGGTGTTCCTTTGGTGAGGGGGATTTACTCTTATTGCAGCGTCGAGATGATCTCGGAAGTCAGCTTATCCACAGAAATACCGTGTGCGTCCAGCAGCTCGTCTGCCTTGAATTCCGTGTGGAATGCTTTAGACAGACCGCGGCAGCGTACCCGCATATCAGAATCGCCGTAGAATGCTGCGATATTTTGTCCGTAGCCGCCCATGACCTCGCCGTCCTCGATGGTGATAACAAGGCTGTGATCGGATTTCAGCGATTCAAGAAGCTCCTCATCCACGCCGCTGACAAATCGCGGATTGATGACCGTGATCTCGGTGCCGGTCTGCGCCTTCACCTTGTCAGCCGCTTCAAGCGCCATCGGAACCAGTCCGCCGACTGCAACGAGTGCGACCTTGGCGCCCTTGCGCTCGACTTTGTTTTTCAGAACAGCATAATCAGTATCGTCAGCAGCGCCTGTTGATTTCAGACCGTCCACCACCCGGATGGCGACCGGATGCTGCTTCTGCGTCGTCGCATAACGGAACATCTGCGTGAATTCCTCATTGCTTGCGGGTGCAAGGTAGATGAGATTCGGGATATGTGCAAACATCTGGATATCACACAGCGCAATATGCGTGTTAGAATTCATTCCGTAGGCGCCGGGGCTGAGGATCAGGAATGTCGCCGGGCTGTCATTCAGGCAGACATCATGGGACATCTGGTCATAAGTCCTCTGGAAGAACGGTGCAAACGTGCCGAATACTGCCGTGCCGCCGTTTCGTGCGATACCGCCTGCCATCGCAACGGCATTTTCCTCTGCAATGCCGACGTCAATGAACTGTCCGCGCCCGACATATTCCTCACGGACGCCCTGCACAAAGCCCAGTCCCATGGGCGTTGCGGCGTTCAGAACAACGGCGTTCTCGTTGGTATCGAGAAGCTCCTTCAGGCAGTTGAAAACGACACTTTCGCCGCCCGCATACGGGTACAGCGGAGAGCCGTCCTCCACATGGAAGGGGCCGCCTGCGTGCCAGCTCTCACGGTCTTTTTCGGCATAGGGCAGACCCTTACCCTTGATCGTGTGGATGTGCAGCACAACAGGGTGGTCGATGCCCTTCACGCTCTCAAACAGCGCCACCAGCTTTGCGGTATCGTGACCCTCCTCCAGATAGCGGTAGTCGAGCCCCATCGCACGGAACAGATTATCCTCAGCAGTACCGTTCGACTCACGGAGCTTTTTGAGTGTTTTGTAGAGGCCGCCGTGATTTTCAGCGATACTCTGGTCATTGTCATTCACGATGATGATGAGATTCTTGTCGTACTCTCCTGCATAGTCAAGCGCTTCAAGTGCTTCGCCGCCGGACAGGGAACCGTCACCGATCAGGGCGATGATGTTCTCGCTGCGCTTGTTCAGATCACGCCCCTTGGCAAGACCGAGTGCAAGGGAAACGGAGGTCGATGTATGGCCGACAATAAACATGTCGTGTTCGCTTTCGTTGGGGTTGGTGTAGCCCGTCACATCCCCGAAATGCGCCTCGTCAAGGAAGGCTTCCTTTCTGCCGGTCAGGATCTTGTGCGGATAGCACTGGTGGGATACGTCAAAGACGATCTTGTCCTGCGGGGAATCGAATACATAGTGGAATGCCACCGTCAGCTCTACCACGCCGAGGTTCGGTCCCTGATGTCCGCCCGCCTTGCTGATCTTGTTGATGAGTGCGGCTCTTGTCTCGTCCGCAAGAGCCTGAAGCTGGGAAACCTCCAGCTTTTTGATGTCGGCAGGGCCGTTGATCGTTTCTAAATACATGATTTCAGTTCCTCCTTTTATGATAAGCTCAGCCATTCTCTGACAGCCGCTTCTGTCAGATGATTTCCGTCAATGCTTTTGTGAACCGTTCCCTTGCAAAGCGCTTTTACATCGTCCGTGCCGACAGAACCGCTTCCGCCGTGGGTATTAAAGAGATAGACATTCCTGCCGGTCAGGTCATACTGCTCGAGAAAGCGCAGCACGATCATCGGGCAGGTATACCACCACGCCGGATAGCCGATCACGATGTCTGTGTACTGCGAAATATCCGCAATGCCGCCTGCGAATGCAGGATGCACATTTCTGTCACGCTCTTTCTTCGCCTGAGCCGCACAGATCGGGTAGATCTTCGAGTATGCTTTTTCCGGTTTCAGTTCAAATGTATCACCGCCTGTTGTTTCTGCGATGAGCATGGCGGCTTTTCTGGTGTGTCCGCCCCATGAAAAGAATACGGTCAGGAATTTTCGTTCCGGCATAGTACACCTCCGTTCCGGTATTGATTTTGATACTGGTTTGTGCTATAATGAAAACAGATTTCCTGTTACAATTATAGTATACCACAAAATTCCGGAAATGTACAATGCCGAAACCGGATGCTGCTATAAGTGAAATTGATACTGAGGAGTGAGATAAATGCTGGAATTATATCTCCTGCGGCAGCTTGCTGCATTCAAAGAATACGGGACGCTGTCCGAAGCTGCCGAACGGCTGTATCTCTCACAGCCTGCGCTGAGCCGGAACATGAGAAAGCTCGAGGAGGAGATCGGCGTACCGTTGTTTGTGCGCAGGCGCAACAAGCTGGAGCTCAATGAAAACGGCAGACTGACTGCCGAGCTTGCAGAGAAGGCTTTGTCTGAGATAGACAGCATTGCCAAGCAGGTGCGGGATTTTGACCGCAGCCGCAGAACGCTCTCACTCGGTGTCTGTGCGCCTGCACCGACCTGGAAACTCACACCGCTGCTGTCACAATTATACCCGACAATGACGATACAGACGGAGATCACAGAGGAAACGGAATTGCTCGAAGGCTTGCATAACGGACAATACCAGCTCATCGTGCTGCATTTTCAGCCGGACGATCCGCACTACATCAGCCGCGCCTGCGGAACGGAAAAGCTGTTCTTCTCGCTGCCGCCGACACACCGGCTTGCCAAGGAAGCGGCACTGTCCTTTTCTGACCTTGACGGGGAGAATTTCCTGCTGATGTCAGAGATCGGATTCTGGCATGATATGGCCGTCAGGAAGATGCCGCATTCCCGATTTCTGATCCAGAACGACCGCTTCACATTCGATGAGATCGTCAACGCCTCTGTCCTCCCGTCATTCAGCACGGATACGGCGAATGCGTTTTTCGCCAGCACCTCCGACCGTGTCGAAATTCCGATCACAGACGCGGAAACTGAGGTCAGGTATTTTCTTGTGTGCCTGAAAAAGAATGAAGCGCAGTTCGGGCAGTTGTTCGGAGTGTTATAAGGCACGAGCTGCGGCATGCCGCTTCAATTTCGTATCTGCTTGCGATGTTCTCTGCGGTATTGAAGCGCTGTCATTCCCACCTTGCTCCGGAACTGCCGCATAAAATGGGCATTGCTGCCGAATCCGATCTGCTCGGCGATCTCGGTGACACGAAGCTCTGTATGTGCCAGCAGCCATTTGGCACGTTCGAGTCTCGCATGCAGTACATCCTCCATGATGGGAAGGCTGTAACGCTCCTTATACAGCCTTTGCAGGTAGCCGATGCTGAGGTGATACCTTTCAGCGATCCCGGAAAGATTCCAGTCCTGCTGCGGCTCGGAATGGATCTCGAAATGCAGATGCTCGATCTGCTCC
>CACZPI010000055.1 GCA_902783005.1 uncultured Ruminococcus sp.
AGCAGTGAAAATGAACGGCGTTCTGCCGTTCCGGTGGTTTGTGACATAACAGTCCCTCCTTTGATGATGGTACTATTCTATCACAAATCCGGCCATTTGTCAACTGCTTTGTTTCATTCAGTTTACATTCAAAAGAAAATCCTGCAATGCTCCGGCATCGTGAAGGATGATCTCTGCGCCATGCTCCCGGAGAAATGCCTCCGGACGGAAGCCCCAGTCCACGCTGATGCACGGCATTCCGGCATTTTTCGCCGTCGCAATGTCCACATCCGAATCTCCGATGTACACCGCCTCTCCCCTGTCTATGCCCAGTGTCTCCAGCACGGCATTCACTGAATCCGGCGCGGGCTTTCGGCGGAATCCCTCCCTGTCGCCCACGGCTGCATCAAACAGCCCCGGGAAATAATCCTCTACCAGGATCTGCACCGCATAATCTGCCTTATTTGAGACAACCGCCGTCTGCATCCCTGCCGCACGCAACGCACGCAGCATTTCCGTGATCCCCGGATAGGGGGCAGTATGGTCGGCGCAGTGCTCTTTATAATATGCCGTGAAATCGGCATGCACCTGCTGCCGCTGCGTCTCATCCGCATCCTCCGGCACGGCGCGTGCAATGAGCTTGGGAATGCCGTTCCCGACATACCACCGCACCTCCTCGGTGGTATGCTCCGGCATCCGATTTTTCCGGAGTGCGTTGTTGACCGCCTCCGCCAGATCTGCCAGCGTATCCAGGATCGTTCCGTCCAGATCAAAGACTGCGAGCTTGTACTGCATATTTCTTCCTCCTATTTCAATACGGCCGAAAATCCTTCAAATGCGGCATCGCCGGTCATTCGCCCCAGCTCCTCCAGCGAAAAGCGGAGCTTACCGAGAAGCCACAGGCGGTATACATCCTGCATGCCGGCCAGCATGAACCGGACATAGACATAAAGCACATCCTCCCGGAGCGCCACACGATCCCGATACAGCGCGACCACCGCATCCGCAAGCTGTCCCTTGGTCTGCTCCCAGAAAAAATCCATGCTCGGCAATGTCGCCAGATGCTGGAAAAAACCCATATTCTCCGAAACCACGATCCCCAAAACCTGATAGAACAGCAGGAATTCAAAGGGCTTTTCAAAGAATCCCTGCACCCGCAGGAGCTCGATCAGCCGGTCGATCATGCAGCGTGCATAATCGTACATGACATCCTCAATGGTGTCATAATGCAGATAAAAGGTTTTCCGGTCGATATTCGCACGCTTCGCCAGTGCCGTGACCGTCAGGCGCTGGTCGGGATGCTCCGTCAGCATCGCAATATAGGCACTGCGGATGGAATCACGGGTTTTCTGTTTTCGTCTGTCCATTGATCCACACTTTCTATGATTATGTGGTATAATCATCATTTTTGTTCATTTTGGCTATTGATTTTTGTCGGTATCTATATTATAATACATGTGAGGGGAAATGTCAACTCTTTGTAAAACGAAAACGTTTCCTGTTTTCCGAAATCTCAAAATGAAAACGAAATGAAAAAACGGTAAATTTGTGCCTTTTATGCATTTCCAATACGCTTCGGGCATATTTGCCTTACAGTTGATACAGTTCGTTAGATATACAGACAGGAAATCCCATAATCAGAAAAGCAGAAAAACAAAATAATCATAAATCAGAGAGATAACAGATTCAAACCGCGCCCGCCCATGCAGGGATTGCATGGCATGTGAAAAGCCTCAGTTAAGGAGGGCGATGACGATGGTGTATCAGGGGAATGAATTGATCCAAAATACAGCAATTTCTGAAACGATTCAGAAGAAAGGCACACAGGCGCCTGCACTGCGCTCCGGTGTGCGCTATTCCAAGGCCGAGATCGTGTCTGCGATCCGTTCCCAGGCCGAGGAGCTGCTCAAAGGCGGCAGACTTCATATGACAAAGACATTTACGCAGCATGCGGACATGTCCGTATTCCAGCACTGTGCCCATGTGGCCTATATCAGCTGTCTGCTCTGCCAGAAGCTGCATATCCGTGTCAGCTGGGATGAGATGATCCGCGGTGCGCTGCTTCACGATTATTTTCTGTATGACTGGCACGACAGAAGCGCCAGCGGCGGTACGCGCCATGCGTGGTACCACCCGACACAAGCGCTCCTCAATGCTGTGCAGGACTACGAGCTGACGGAAAAGGAAATGCAGATCATCAAGCGCCACATGTGGCCGGTGACCATCATTCCGCCGACCTGCCGCGAGGCATGGGTCGTTACGACAGCCGACAAGATCTGCACGATCCTTGAGGTTTTCAGATTGGAGCGTGTGAGATTATGACTGAGACAATGAGAAATGGTCTGGAAAGCTTTGAGAGCTTTGCCAGCATGAGTCTGGAATATTTGTTTCTGAGCTTTATGCTCTACAGCTTCCTCGGATGGCTCTTTGAGACGACGATCGTCTCCCTGTGGGAATCGGGACATTTCCTGAACCGCGGTTCCCTGCTCGGCCCCTATTGCCCGGTTTACGGCGGCGGCGCCATTCTGGGCGTGGTAATGGGCGCCTACATCCAGAATCCGGTGGTGCTGTTCTTTACCTCGGCGACACTGTGCATCTTCTGTGAGCTGCTGTGCGCCACGATCCTCGAGGACATCTTCCATGTCAAGCTCTGGGATTATTCCGGTATCCCGTACAATTTCAAGGGTCGGATCTGCCTGCTGGGGTATCTGTTCTTCGGCATTGCCGCAACGACCATCAGCAAGGTCGTCGAGCCGAATGTCCTGCGTCTGTTTGACAAGGTGCGTCCGGAGATCATCACGGCAACGGCCATTCTGCTGGCCATCGTGCTGGCAGCCGATACCATCTTTTCGGCAATCGCCTTCTCCCGCAAGAGCCGCAAGCTGTACCGGTTCTACATCCGCTACCACGCCATGCTCAACCGGGAATTCCGCGGCCTGTCCTACAAGCTGCAGAACAAGACCCCGACCTGGATCCGTGCAGATCTGGTGGATATGCAGGAGGCAATTCTCCGCAAGAACCGCCGGATGAACTCGAAGCACCTCGAACGCAAGGAACACCTTGAAGAAAAGGTCGAGGAAAAGCTCGACCGCTTCCGCAAAGACTGACATCAAAGCTCCCACTCCTTACGGAATGGGAGCCTTTCTTTCTATCAGTGAGCAGCATCCAGACCGGCACGCAGCTCCTTGCAGAGCGCTGCGATCTCCGGGACTGCTTTGGTGCCGAATTCTGCGACCTTGTTCACAATCGCGCTGCCGACGATCACGCCGTCGCAGTATGCCGCCATCTTCCGGGCGGTCTCGCCGTCACGAATGCCGAAGCCGACACAATACGGCACCTTTGCAGAGGCTTTGACCTCATCGAAGAAGGCATCGAAATCCGTCGAAAAGCTGTCGCGCATCCCAGTGACGCCCACAGACGATACACAGTACAGGAAGCCCGATGCTTCTGCTGCGATCTTTCCGATGCGGCCATGGGAGGTCGGGGTCACAAGGGAGATATTATGCACGTTGTTCCGGGCTGCTGCCTCACGGAATTCGTCATGCTCCTCGAAAGGCAGATCCGGTACGATCACGCCGTCGATCCCAAGCTCCGCACACTTATCAAAGAAGAAATCTGTCCCCGTGCGGAAGATCGTATTCGCGTACAGCATCAGAAGCAGCGGCATGTCCGTCTTCTTACGCAGGCGTGCCACCATTTCAAAGACGCCTGCCAGCGTGGTGTGATTATCCCGCAGCGAACGCAGGCTTGCCTCCTGGATGACCTTGCCCTCCGCGATCGGATCGGAGAACGGAACGCCGATCTCAATGATGTCCACACCGCTCTGCTCCATCGCAAGAACAGCCTCCTCGGTCGTCTCATATCCGGCATCTCCGGCAAGAATATATGTTACAAGTGCCTTTTTGCCGGCCTTTTTCAGCTCTTCAAACTTTGCGTCAATTCTGTTAGCCATTGATATTCACTCCTCTGTATCTGGCAATCTGCTGTACATCCTTGTCTCCTCTGCCGGAGAGATTGATAATCATGATCTGATCCGGGCGCATGGTCGGTGCAATCTTCCGGGCTGCGGCAACTGCGTGGGCAGATTCGATCGCCGGGATGATCCCCTCGACCTTCGAGAGATATTCAAATGCCTGTACGGCTTCCTCATCCGTGATCGCCACATAATCCGCTCTGCCGGAAGCATGGAGAAATGCATGCTCCGGGCCGATGCCGGGATAGTCCAGACCTGCGGAGATCGAGTAGACCGGTGCGATCTGCCCCTCCTCATTCTGGAGAAAAACAGACTTCATGCCATGGAAAATGCCCAGGTCACCCTTGGAAAGCGTTGCAGCATGCTCCGGGGTGTCAATGCCGCGGCCGGCAGCCTCGGCGCCGACCAGACGCACGCCCTTGTCCGGGATGAAATCATAGAAAACGCCCATTGCATTCGAGCCGCCGCCGACACAGGCAACGACGCAGTCCGGGAGCTTTCCCTCTGCCGCAAGGATCTGCTGCTTGGCCTCCTCACCGATGATCTTCTGGAAATCACGCACCATCGTCGGATACGGATGCGGTCCCATGACAGAGCCGATGCAGTAGAATGTCGTCTCGATATTGGTCGCCCAGTCACGCATGGCTTCATTGATGGCATCCTTGAGGGTAGCCGTGCCGGAATCCACACCGGTCACCTTGGCACCAAGGAGATTCATGCGGTAGACATTGAGCGCCTGACGCTCCATGTCCTCGCGTCCCATGTAGACCTCGCATTCCATATTGAAGTACGCACAGATGGTCGCAGTAGCGACACCGTGCTGGCCTGCACCGGTCTCGGCAATAACACGCTTCTTGCCCATCTTCTTGGCAAGGAGCACCTGGCCGAGGGCATTGTTGATCTTGTGGGAGCCGGTGTGGTTGAGATCCTCGCGCTTGATGTAGATCTTGGCACCGCCCAGATCCTTCGTCATCTTATCTGCATAGTACAGCAGCGACGGCCGGAATGCATAGTTGTGGTACAGGTCATGCAGCTCTGCAAGGAACGCGGGATCGTTCTTGTAGCGATCATATGCCTCCTGCAGCTCCGTGACGGCATTCATGACGGTCTCGGGAACATACTGTCCGCCGAACTCGCCGAATCTTCCGATTTTTTCCATAGTTATCCTTCTTTCCTTGTATGTAGATATAACGGGTTTCCGACGGCTTCTGCCATCGCCCTGATTTTCATTCTGTCCTTGACCCGGTCTGTCTCCAGACTGCTTGATGCATCCACGCCCCAGGGGGCGGCAATGCGGATGGCTTCGGCTGCATTCTCCGGGGAGATGCCGCCGGCAAGCAGGAATTCTGTCTTCGGTCTGTTTGCTGCGATGAGCTCCCACGGGGCAAGCGTTCCGGTGCCGCCGACACCCTGCGCCGAATAGCTGTCAAGCACGAGCTTATCTGCTCCGGTCGTATCCGCTGCGGCAATGTCCTCCGGCGTGCGCACACGGGCGGCCTTCCAGATCTGTACATCCGGGAAATGCGCCCGGACGGATGCGATCATTTCCGCCGATTCGCTGCCGTGGAGCTGGATCACATCCAGATACGGCGCATAGGGCGAAATGTCCCCGATCGACGGATCCACAAACACGCCCACCCTTGCGATCTCTCCGCGAAGCCCGACTGCAAGCAGCCGGAAGGCTTCCGGATCGACATACCGCCAGAACGGCTGCGAGCAGATAAAGCCCGCAAAATCCGGCGGATACGCATTGAGGAATTCCACATCCTCCGGCCTGCGGATGCCGCAGATCTTCAGATAAACGCTCATCGTGTCCCCTCCCGGAGTGCGGTGAGGGTCCGGGCAATATTGTCCGAACGCATGAGGGTTTCTCCGATCAGTATCGCATCTGCGCCGTTTGCCTGAACGGTGTACATATCAGCGTTGGTCTTGATGCCGGATTCCGAGACGAAGAGCTGTCCCGGTTCACGCATGGATGCCAGCTCTGCCGTGTGGTGCAGATCGACTTCAAATGTCCGCAGATCGCGGTTATTCACGCCGAGAAGCCTTGGACGGAGCGTCTGCGCCCGCTGCATTTCGGCTGCGGTATGCACCTCCAGAAGCACATCCAGCCCCAGCTCATGGGCAAGGCTGAAATATTCCCCGAGACGCCCGTCCTCAAGCACGGCTGCGATCAGCAGGACTGCCGAAGCGCCGATCGCCTTTGCCTCCCAGATCTGGTAGGGGTCGATCACGAAATCCTTGCGCAGGATTGGAATGCTGACATGCTGTGCAATGTCCTGCAAAAATGCAGAGGATCCCTGAAAATAATGCTCCTCTGTCAGACAGGAAATGCAGTCCGCACCGGCAGCTTCATATTCCGCTGCCAGCTCCACGGGACGGAAATCCGGCCGGATCAGTCCCTTGGAGGGGGATGCCTTCTTGACCTCACAGATGCAGGAAAGGCCGGGCTTTGCGAGCGCCGCGATGAAGCCGGGGCGTGCCGGGGCAGCCTCGGCAAGGCGGCGCATCTCCACAAGGGGCGTGCGTGCCTTTTCCAGAGCGAGCTGGACTGCCCGTGCATCACAGATCTTGACTAAAATATCGTCCATGCCTTACTCCATTTCGTTTGTGAATGCGACGAATTCCTCGAGCTTGGCAAGTGCCCTGCCGGAGTCGATCATTTCACCGGCAAGCGCGATGCCCTCGGCAAGCGTCTGCGCAATGCCGTAGGTGTAGAGCACAGCACCGGCATTCATCAGCACGATGTCACGCTTGGCTCCGGTGACGGTACCGTCAAGAATGCCGCGGGTGATCGCCGCATTCTCCGCCGGCGTACCGCCGACGATCTCTTCCTTGGAGTAACGCTTCAGTCCGAAATCCTCCGGCGCGATCTCATAGGTTTTCAGCTCGTCGCCGCAGACCTCGGTGACGGTCGTCGCATCGGAAACGGTGATCTCGTCCATCACATCATTGCCGAATACCACCATTGCCCGCTTGATGCCGACCTGCTGGAGCACCCGTGCCATGATCTCCGTCAGCTCCTTGGCATAGACGCCAAGCACGATATAATCCGCCCTTGCCGGATTGGTCAGGGGGCCAAGGATATTGAACACCGTCCGCACGCCGAGCGCACCGCGCACAGGGCCGACAAACCGCATGCTCGCATGATAGCTCTGCGCAAAGAGGAAGCTCAGTCCGACCTTGTCAATGCAGGCCTTTGCCTGCTCCGGCTTTGTGGCGATCTTCACACCGAGGGCTTCGAGCACATCTGCCGCGCCGCTCTTCGAGGAAACGCTGCGGTTGCCGTGCTTGGCGACCTTGGCGCCCGCAGCAGCAGCTACGAATGCAGAGGTCGTGGAAATATTGAAGGTAAATGCCTTATCACCGCCGGTACCGACAATGTCAATGGTATCCTGTGCATCCGGCACAAGGCTTGCCTTGGCACGCATGCCGCGGGCAAATCCGGCGATCTCCTCCGGTGTCTCGCCTTTGGTGGCAAGCGCAGCAAGCACCGCTGTGATATGCAGGCGGTCTGCTTCGCCGCTCATGAGCATATCCATGCAGGATTCTGCTTCCTCGCATGTCAGATCCTCGCCGTTCATCAGCTTGGCATAATACGGCTTGAGATCGACCTTGCGCTTTTCCGGCTCTGCGGGAAGCAGTCCGGCGATCACCAGGAAATTGCGGAGAAGCTGTCTGCCCTCAGGGGTCAGCACCGATTCCGGATGGAACTGCAGGCCGTAGGTCTTGTGTTCCTTGTGGGAAAGCGCCATGATCTGACCGTTTTCATCGAGAGCCGTCACATACAGACAATCCGGCAGCGAGCCCTCATCCACGATCAGGGAATGATACCGGCCTGCCGTAAAGGGGCACGGAACACCGCGGAACAGCGGGTGCTTTTCCTCAAACTTGATCCGGCTGGTCTTGCCGTGCATCAGCTGACGCGCAGGGATGACCCTTCCGCCGAAGGCTTCTGCAATGGACTGGTGTCCCAGGCAGACGCCAAGGATCGGAATGCTGCCGCTGAACCGGCGGATCGTCTCCACAGATACGCCTGCGGATGCCGGGTATCCGGGGCCGGGAGAAATCAGAATGGCATCGGGAGCAAGGGATGCGATCTCGTCAGTCGTGATCTCATCATTGCGGCGAACCAGAATGCTGTCATACATCTCACCGATCTCCTGCACCAGATTATACGTGAAGGAATCGTAATTGTCAATCACCAGAATCATTTTCTTGCCTCCTTCAGTGCGTTGAGCATCGCACCTGCCTTGTGTGCTGTCTCCTCGTATTCGCGTTCCGGGTCGGAATCGGCAACAATGCCGGCGCCCGCCTGTACATATGCCTTATCTCCATGGAAGAGAATGGTGCGGATGGCAATGCAGGTATTCATGTCGCCGTTGAAGCCGAAATACCCGACTGTGCCGCCGTACAGCCCGCGCTTGCGGTTTTCGAGTTCGTCAATGATCTCCATGGCACGCACCTTCGGCGCACCGGAGAGAGTACCGGCCGGAAGCACGGCGCGCAGGGCATCCAGAGGCTTGCAGTCCTCCCGAAGCCTGCCCTGTACATCGCTGACAAGATGCATCACCTTGGAGTAACGCTCGACTCGCATGAAATCCGTGACCTCCACGCTGCCGTAGCGGCTGACGCGGCCAAGATCATTCCTGCCGAGATCGACGAGCATCGTATGCTCGGCACGTTCCTTTTCATCGGCAAGCAGGGATTTCTCAAGCTCACGATCCTCTGCATGCGTCTTGCCGCGGGGGCGTGTGCCGGCGATCGGACGGGTCGCGGCAATGCCGTCATTGACCTTGACGAGCAGCTCCGGAGAGGCGCCGGAGATCTCGTAGTCCTTCGTCTTGAAATAGTACAGATACGGGGAAGGATTCGTGGCACGAAGCCGTCTGTACACCTCAAAGCTGTCCGGGGGATTCTGTACCTCAAAGCGCTGGGAGAGCACCACCTGGAAAATATCACCGGCGGTAATGTACTCCTTGGCCTTCTGCACCATCCCCATGTATTCCTCCCTGGTGACATTGGAGGTCACACGGACGGCGGGTTCATCATCCCGGAACTGGCCGCGGCAATGACAGGAATCGATCTTCGCGGCAACCTGTGCGGCGGTCACTTCTGCTGCGCGGTACTGCTCCTCAATGTCCGCATCCCGGCGGATATTGACGATCACGATGGCATTGCTGTTGAGATGATCAAATGCCACCAGCGTATCGTAGCCGAACAGATGCAGATCCGGCATTCCAATATCATCATCCGGAACCCGTGTCAGCTTCTTTTCGGTGTAGCGCACTGCATCATAGGCAAAATACCCGATGAAGCCGCCGGTGAAATACGGATACTCCTCGATCTTCGGAGAGGTCTGTGCGTCGAGCAGCCCTTGCAGATAGTGGAAGGGCTCCGGTTCAACTACCGTGCGGCTTGTGCCGTTCTCCGTGATCTGGAGCGAGGTACCGTGGCCGCGGATCTCCTTGACGGGATGAAACCCGATGAAGGAATACCGGTCCCACTGGGTACCGTTGTTCACGGATTCGAGCAGGAAGGCGTTGTCTTCTCCCTGTGAAAGCGCCGTGAAGATGCTGATGGGGGTGCGGTGGTCTGCCGGAAGTGTAAAGAACACCGGAACGGTGGTGTACGCCTTCAGCAGCTCCCGTACCTCGTCAATGGATGGGTAAAGCATGATAAGTCCTCCTTTAATGTCAGAATGTACCGGATGATAACGTTTATAAGTCAATATAAAAGAGCCGACCATCCCGCAGCATATCACATGCATGTGATACACTCCGGGACGATCGGCTCCTGTATTGCAATTGCAAAACGGATCAGGCCATCGTGGTGCCACCCGAATTCAAGCAGTATAATAAAAAAACTGCTCCTCAGCAGATACGCCAAGAATCAGTTGCGTGAAATAAACAGATACCGGCATATCCTGCTCCTGTAACGTAGAGCCTACGGCGCGGAATACTGGGAATGCTAAAAATATAATAAGCACCCGTTCTTCTTTGCTCCTCACAAATCCATTCGTTGATCAGCATGATTTCAGAAATAATCATTTCAGAAATAATAATTTCAGAAATGCGCCAATCAGATCTTGCCAAAAAGCAGGATCCCGCCTCTTCTATACCGGCTTTCCACCAGCCGCCGGCTCTCTGGGATACAGGGTTGCGGACTACTTACCTTTGCTCATCGGATTTCTCATATGAAATTATGGAACCATTATAGCACAACCGTCTGCATTTGTCAAGTCCTTTTTGTCAAAATTTTTTCGCATTTCACGCAATGCAGAATTTTTTTCAGAAAACACTTGCTATTTTACCGGAATAATGCTATAATGTATAGGAGAGTATGTGCCTGCGGCTCTGCTGCTGCGTACATCATGATGAACAAAGGAAAAGGATGGGCTGAGTTTCACTTATGAGCAATTTTTTCTCCAATAAATGGACGAAGCGTGTCGTTGCCCTGTTAGGGCCCGTATACACGGCTTTCGTTGTCTATTTCGCGTATCTTTCCGTTTACTACAATCTGGTTGTGCTCCAGCCGCGGCAGGCGGTGGTGCTCACCTCCGCCGTTTCTCTCTTTGCATTGATCGTGATGCTGTACACCAGGGAGACGTTTATCACCAAGCTGTGCAGCCTGATCTTGCTGCCGGCGATGCTGCTGCCGCTTCTGATGTTCTTCGGCCAGTGGGGCGTGCTGCTCCCGCCGCTCATCACGGCACTCATCATTTTCTTCTTCTCCGGCATCGGTGAGACCGGCAAGACCATCTGGGGCACCATTTTCCTGCTCCTGTATCTGCTCGGTTCTCTGGTATACTTTGTTGTGACCTCGATGTTCGCACCCTCGACCGTTACCACCACCGTGGCCAGCGGCGAATCCCCTTCCGGCACCTACCGCTTTGCAGTTACCGAAACCGTGGACAGCTCCAGCGGATGCACCAAGGTCACGGTGGAAACCACAGAGCTTGACCTGGTATACGACATTGCCAGATTTGAGATCAAGGGTCTGTCCAAGGATGTCAAGATCGAACGGCCTCTGAATGATTCCGTCACCATCGAATGGCAGACAGAGAACCGCCAGGACATCACCAATCAGCTCAACAAGATCTCCAAGAATATCGAAGTCACCCTCAGTGATGCCCAGATGGACATGCTTGACCGCGATGCCTACAAGGTGACCTTCGCGGACGGCCGTGAGATGCTGCTGCACCAGGCAGACTATCACGCGCTGACCATTCCGCTCGATGCTTCCGATCAGGAATGGTTTGAGACGGATAAGACAGAGTGGCCGGTCGATGACATGGGCACCAAGTCTCTGGCACGCTTTGGCATCACTGTAGAGGATTTCCGCACCGTAACGCTCTCTTCTCTCACAGATGAGGATCTGGCGACACTGGGCATTCCGGAATCCGGAGATGTGATGTATTACAACGGCGAATGCGTTTTCCGCTATTATATCGCCATTCTGGAGCAGTATTTCGACATTTCCAAGCAGGAGCTCGGCCTGACGTAACTCTCCCTACCTTATATAGAAAGAATCAGGTATTATGAAGGCATTTACCGGAGCCTGTCTCCGGTGCAATAGACAAAAAAATATCACAGGAGGTTCGTTATGAGCGAATTTTTCAAGAACATCGGCAAGATCCCGTATGAGGGCAAGGGTTCGGACAACCCTCTCGCATTCAAGTACTACAATCCCGATGAGGTCATCGGCGGCAAGACCATGCGTGAGCAGCTCAAGTTTGCGCTCTCCTGGTGGCATACCATGGGCGGCGACGGTACCGATATGTTCGGTGTCGGCACTGCTGACAAGACCTGGGGACAGGCTGATCCTGCTTCCCGTGCCATTGCCAAGGTCGATGCCGCATTCGAGATCATGACCAAGCTCTCCATTGACTATTTCTGCTTCCATGACCGTGACCTCTCTCCGGAGTACGGCTCCCTGGCAGAGACCAATGAGCAGCTTGACAAGGTCGTTGACTACATCGCAGGCCGCATGAATGAGGATGCCACCAAGAAGCTCCTGTGGGGTACAGCAAAGTGCTTCGATCATCCGCGCTACATGCACGGTGCAGGCACCTCCCCGAGTGCAGATGTGTTTGCATACGCTGCTGCACAGATCAAGAAGGCCATTGAAGCCACTGTCAAGCTCGGCGGTTCCGGTTATGTATTCTGGGGTGGCAGAGAGGGCTATGAGACTCTGCTCAATACCGATATGGGGCTCGAGCTCGACAACATGGCTCGCCTGATGACGCTTGCCAAGGATTACGGCAGAAGCATCGGCTTCACCGGTGATTTCTATGTAGAGCCCAAGCCGAAGGAGCCGACCAAGCACCAGTATGATTTCGATTCCGCAACGGTCATCGGCTTCCTGAACAAGTACGGCCTCCAGAATGATTTCAAGCTCAACATCGAGGCAAACCATGCAACCCTCGCACAGCACACCTTCCAGCATGAGCTGCGTGTAGCAAGAGTCAACGGCATGTTCGCTTCCATTGATGCCAACCAGGGCGATCCGCTCCTCGGCTGGGATACCGACCAGTTCCCGACCAACGTCTACGATGCAGCACTGTGCATGTACGAAGTCCTGAAGGCAGGCGGCTTCACCAACGGCGGTCTGAACTTCGACTCCAAGGCACGCCGCGGCTCCTACACGCCGGAGGATATTTTCTATTCCTACATTGCCGGCATGGATACCTTTGCACTGGGTCTGCGCATTGCCGACAAGCTCATTGCTGACGGCCGCCTTGACAAGTTCGTGGCTGACCGCTATGCAAGCTGGAATACCGGCATCGGCGCCGACATCATCAGCGGCAAGGCTACCCTCGAGGATCTCGAGCGCTACGCCCTCTCCAAGGGTGAGGTCACCGATTCGCTCACAAGCGGCAGACAGGAGCAGCTTGAGAGCATCATGAACAATATCATGTTCAATCTCTGATTCACACACAGAAGAATCCCCGTTCCGTCTGGAACGGGGATTCTTTTCAGTCCTCATGATGAATCACATAATCCTCTTCACTGAGGAATACGACATTCTCATCCTTTTTCCGGATGGTGCCGTGCTGGTAGTCAATCTCATACTGTTCAAGGGTCTTACGGAGCTTTTCCTTGCCCTTGTCAAGCAGCTTCGGTGCGGCCGCGGCTGTCACGGTCGCCAGCAATGCACCGCCCGCCAGCAGATGCAGCAGTTTCATGGTATCGCCTCCTGTTACTTGCGCTTCTTGTCGGCAGCATCGTTTACCTTCTCAATCACGATCGGCAGCACAGCCGTCAGGAGTGCTGATGCGATCAGCGGTGCGGTCTTTCTCACGATCCGGCCGGATAATGTGACGTTTTTCCGGGATTTCTTGGATTTCGGCATGATGCAGCCTCCTTGTCATGAATTCTGATTCTATTATACCACGCCGCCTGCCCCTTGTCAAGCAAAAAGCATCCCTCCGCCTTACAGCAGAGGGATGCATCCGGTGCAACCGGTTCTTGCTTACGCCTTGCCGACAGAGCCGAACAGCTCCATCTTCTCCTTGACCTTGGCCTTGATTGCCTCGAAGCCAGGAGCCAGCAGCTTTCTCGGGTCAAAGCCCTTGCCCTGCTGATCCTTGCCAGCCTCGATATAGGCACGGGTAGCCTCCTGGAATGCCCACTGGCACTCAGTGTTGACATTGATCTTGGCTACGCCCAGAGAAATGGCCTTCTTGATCTGGTCGTCCGGGATACCGGTACCGCCGTGCAGTACGAGCGGCATCGGAGTGTCCTTGCCCTCGTTGACTCTCTTGTTGATTGCCTCAAGAGTCTCAAAGGAAAGACCTGCCCAGTTGTCCGGGTACTTGCCGTGGATGTTGCCGATGCCGGCAGCCAGCATGGTAACGCCCAGATCTGCAATGGTCTTGCACTCCTCGGGATCTGCGCACTCGCCCTGGCCAATGACGCCGTCCTCTTCACCGCCGATGGCGCCAACCTCTGCCTCGAGAGACAGACCCAGCACATCGCAGGTGTTCTTCAGGATCGTGGTCTTCTCCTTGTTCTCCTCGAACGGCAGATGAGAGCCGTCGAACATGATGGAAGAGAAGCCGGCGTTGATGCAGGCCTTTGCGCCCTCGAAGGAGCCGTGATCCAGATGCAGAGCAACCGGAACGGTGATGCCCAGCTCCTCGATCATGCCGTTGACCATGCCGACAACGGTCTTGTAGCCGCACATGTACTTGCCTGCGCCCTCAGATACACCGAGGATAACCGGAGACTGGAGCTCCTGAGCCGTCAGCAGGATTGCCTTTGTCCACTCGAGGTTGTTGATGTTGAACTGGCCGACTGCGTACTTGCCGGCGCGAGCCTTGTTCAGCATGTCCTTTGCAGAAACTAATGCCATTGTAATGACCTCCTGAAAGTTGAATTTGGGTAAGGCGTGTCAAACCGCCTACCTTATTATTATACCGTATTTCTCCGAAAATTGCAAGCCCTTCCGCAAAATTTAACAGAAAATCTGTAATTTTCCCTGTCTGCGCCAAAGTATAGCAGAACTGCACAAATATACCGGAATGATAGTCGGATTCCTTATGGATTCAGGCAAATTATGAGAGAAACGCTTGACTTTATTGTAAATATGATTTACAATATAAATGTACCAGGAGAATGGTACAACTGCATATCCCAAATCCAAAAATTCATCAGAAATCAGGGGGAAATACTTATGTGGACAAGAAGCCTGTTAAAGCAAAACGCCTGGTCAAAGCTCAAGAATTACTATTGGCCGGCACTCGGCGTCACGGTCGTTGCTGCATTCATGGGCGCGAATACGAACTTCCTGCCAAGCGGCGGCGGCGGAGGCGGCACCGGCAGCATGAACCAGGAGGATCTCCAGCAGATCACAGAGAATTCCGATATGTCCTCGGCAGAGATGATCGGCATTGCGGTTGGTATTCTGGCAATTGTCCTGATCGCCTGGATCATCTCCATTCTCTGGGCAACCTTCCTTGGTGCGCCGACACGCTGCGGCGAATGTAAATACTTCGTTTCCGCTGCACAGGGCGACCAGAAATTCGACCATCTGTTTGACAATTTCCGAAACGGCAACTACAAGCCGACCATCAAGGTCATGTTCTTCAGGAACCTGTACATCCTCGGCTGGTATATGCTCTTAATCATCCCGGGTCTTGTGAAGATGTACGAATACTTCCTGATCCCGTATCTGCTGGCCGAAAACCCGAACATCGGCAAGGACAGAGCCTTTGAGATCTCGAAGAAGACCATGGACGGCGAGAAGATGAACCTGTTCGTTCTCGACCTCTCCTTCATCGGCTGGTATATTCTCGGCCTGTGTGCATGCTGCATCGGTATTTATGCAGTAATCCCGTACTATGAGGCAACCATGGCAGAGTTCTATCTTTGCATGAGAGCCAAGATGATCTCCTACGGCATCACCACCGAGGAAGAGCTGACCGGCGGTCTGAACAGCTTTGATGCCGGCTTCGATCCGTACAATACCGGCGCAGACGCAAACGGTACCTTCACCGACGCTTCCTCCAATCCGTACACCTCTGCACCGCAGCAGAATGATTTCGGCGGCAGCGCGTACAACAATCCTGTACCGGAGGCACCGGCTTCGACTGAAATGCCTGATGTTCCGGAAATGCCGGATGCGGATTCCTTCGATAATCCGCCCGCATTTGACGAGCCGGATGACAGTAATCCCTACAATGACAACAAGCCCTATTAAGAAAAACGAACTCCCCGCTGCGGCGGGGAGTTTCGATTTGAAAGGATCCCCCTCTTTGCTTTGGCAGAGAGGGGGAAATCTTTATTCGATCGTCTTGTCCTCCGTATCCTCACCCTCCGGCATCCGCAGGATGCTGTTCGGCGGGAATACCTCGTCACACGGAAAGGAAAACGGCATCATGGCATGGTTCACCGTTTCGACCTGCTCCCCTTCTGCATTCCGGATGTCCTGCGGCGTCACCGTCACAGGCGGTCTGCCCGGGGCAAGGATCTCAATGGTATCACCGGCAAAGAACCGGCCGCGCTGTGTGGCATACAGCCTTCCATTCTCGCATTTTTCCACGATGCCGACCACGCGGCATGTGCTGATGTAGCCGGCATTCTCGTAATACTGACAGGCATTCGGATGGCCGAAGAAGAATCCCGTGCAGTAGCGCCGGTGGCTGACCTTGAATACTTCGTCATGGATCCACTCAGGCAGCCGGTAATGCGCCGGATCCTGCAAATAGGTATCCATTGCCATGCGGTAGGCATTCGTGACAACGGACACATAGTACGCCGACTTGGCGCGTCCCTCGATCTTGAAGGAGGTCACGCCTGCCTCTGCCAGCTTGTCGATGTGGTCGATCATGCACATATCGCGGGCATTGAGGATATAGGTTCCCTCCGGCGTCTCCTCGATCGGCATAGGCAGACCGGGGCGCTTTTCCTCGACCAGTGCATATTTCCAGCGGCAAGGCTGCGAACAGGCGCCGCGGTTGGCATCACGGTCGGTAAAATACGCCGACAGCAGGCAGCGTCCGGAAAAGGACACACACATGGCACCGTGGACAAAGACCTCGATCTCCAGATCCTCCGGGGTATTCCGGCGGATCTCCGCGATCTCCTCCAGGGACAGCTCCCGTGCCAGCACCACGCGCTTTGCCCCCATTTCATAGAGGGCATTGGCGGTGGCATAATTGACGATACCGGTCTGGGTGGACATATGGATGTGCAAATCGGGAGCGAGCTTTTTCACCATCCCGAATACACCGAGATCAGCGACGATCGCCGCATCGACCCCGGCATTGACTGCCTCACCGATAAACTGCGGCAGCAGCTTCAATTCCCCGCTGCGCGGCAGGGTATTGACGGTCAGATAAACCTTGACACCGCGGGCATGGGCAAGCTGTACCGCTTCACAAAGCGCCTGTGCATCGAAATTCGGTGCGCCTGCACGCATGCCGAACATATTCCCGCCGAGATAAACGGCATCTGCCCCGAAATCCAGCGCAGCCTGCAGCCGTTCCCGGTCACCCGCAGGCGCAAGTACCTCCGGACGGATCATTCGTCGCCCTCCTGCTCCTCCTGTGCGGCAGCGGCATCCGCCTGCTGCTGCTTGACCATCTCGATATTCTGGAGATGACCCTCGTAGGAGCGTGCAAAATAGGTCACATGCGTATCAATATTGGCATAGAAGTAGTAGTAGTCGGTCTCCGCCGGATACAGCACCGCATTGATCGCGGCAAGACCCGGATTGTTGATGGCGCCGACCGGCAGACCCTTGCAGACATAAGTATCATAGGCGTCATACATGGCCTCGTTGGACAGCTCGATATTGGGCTTGATCGTTTCGGTGACATACTTGGAGGTCGGGTCGGACTGGAGCTTGCCGGCAAAATCGGAGGGGTTATTCATACGGTTGTAGAATACCGATGCGATACGCGGCATTTCCTCGTCGTTGGCCGCCTCGGCCTGCACCATGGAGGCCATGGTAATGACCTCGTCGAGCGTCATGTCCAGCTCCTCCATGCGGCTGTACATTTCACTGGTGAACTTGCTGTCGAAGTTCAGATAGATCTTGTTGACGACGGCATCCGGATCCATGTCCTCATAGAACTGGTAGGTATCCGGGAAGAGGTAGCCCTCCATCTTCATGAATTTCAGATTGCTGCCGCCGGTGGGGAGTCTGGTCTCGAAATCATATCCGAAGCCGCCTGCATTGAAGTAGTACAGGAAGCGCTGTGCATCGCAGACATTGTTCTCCTCGAGCTTTTGTGCCGCCTGCATGAGCGTGCAGCCCTCGGGGAAAGTCACATCGACAACGGTCATTTCCGGCGTGATGGCATTGCCGGTCAGCTCGTTGATGATGGCCTCATATGCCATTGCGCTGGAAACCTCATGGTCGCCGGCAATGTAATTCGCATCGGCCTTCGACAGACGGGAGAAGTAGATGAACGCCTTGGGGATCTCAATGATGCCCTGTTCGTGCAGATCCTCCGCGATTTCGGCGGTATTGGCACCCTCCGGAATATTGAAGATGACAAGCGTTTCGGTACCGTTGATGCCGAGCATGTCCTTGCCGACCTCAATGATGCCGACGGCCAGTGTGATCGAAATGACGAAGATCAGCGTGAGCATGATGAGCACGCCGAAAATACGGCCGCTGCCGTGCTTTTTCTTCTTTTTCCGCTTCTTCTGTGCCGGAGCGCTCCGGTGAGCATCATGACGGTGCTCCTCCTGCGGGCGGTGTGCCGGCTGCGGCGCCTTGGCCGGTGCATCCTCGCCGTTCATGGATGCAAGCAGCTCTTTGTAGGCTTCCTTCTCGTTGTTTTCGGTATTCTGTGCCATTTCAGCCTCCTTGGTATTGTTCGGTAATCACCGCATCCACACGGCAGTCGTGTGCCTCACAGGGGATGCGTTCCTGTATCAGATGTGCATAGGTCATTGCAAGCGTCCGCAGATCCGGATGCGCCCGCAACCATCTGTCATAATAGCCGCCGCCCTGTCCGAGCCGGCTGCCCTCTGCCGTAAAAGCCACTCCCGGGACAATGCACAGGGAGCATTCTGTCAGGACAGGCATTTCCTGTCCGGTCGGCTCCGGAATGTCATAGGCACCGGGGAAAACGCTGCCGTCGTCAAGTCCGGTAATGCGGTAAAACTGCATGGAGCTGCCTTCCCCGCATTTCGGCAGGAAGATCCGCTTGCCCTGTGCCAGCAGCGCCGTGATAAGCGCACGGGTATCCGGTTCCGGATACACCGAGCAGTACAGCAAAATCGAATCCGCCGCCTGCACCCACGGATGCGCAAGGACGCTGTGGCAGAGTGCTGCATCCAGCATTGTCCGGCGATCTCCCGGCAGCGCACGGAGCTGTGAACGGATGCTGCGGCGAAGGGCGCGTTTTTCCTCCGGAATCGTCATCAGTGCTCCGGATAGCAGATGCCGTCCGAAATCGCCTGTGCCTTACGGGCATCGACCAGCACCTCAACGAGCTTCAGGCCGAAGGCAACAGCAGCACCGGCACCCTGTGCAGTAATGATATTGCCGTCCTGCACGACGGAATGTGCAGTGACATTCGCGCCGGTCAGCTGTGTCTCGAATCCGGGATAGGCAATGGCATTCTTACCATTGAGCATACCCTTGTGTCCGAGAATGGACGGTGCCGCACAGATCGCTGCAATATACAGCCCTCTGTCTGCACAGAAGTCGATCGCCGTCTGCACGATCTCATTCTTTTCAAGGTTCAGCGTACCCGGCATGCCGCCCGGCAGCACGATCATTTCCAGATCATTCCCGAGAACGATCTCAGCGGCGGTGATGTCGGTCTGCACGGCAATGCCGTGGGAGCCGGTGATGACCTTGCCGCCGACGCCGACAACCCGCACCTCTTTGCCTGCGCGGCGCAGCAGATCGACCGGTGTCAGGGCTTCAATCTCTTCAAATCCGTTAGCCAGAAATACATAGATCATGATTCATTCTCCTCATTTTATGAATTATCGCGCATCATACCTCTGCGCGGACTGCGAACTTCTGTACCATTGCCGCAGGGTGGTAGGATTCCTTGGCCTTGCGTAGTCCCGGAAGTCCCATATCCTCCTCACGGTTGATATACCGGAATCCCTGTGCATGGATCCTTTGTGCAAATGCCTGATTGATCGCGGCATAGGCCCCCTGGAAGGCGGTATCTGCCTTCTCGATATGTACACAGAAGGTATCGGAATTCAGGGGCTCCCCGATCGCAAATGCAACGAGCTGTCCAGCCTTGCGGATGACCTCGCCCTGCAATCCAAGTACATCGAAATGGCGGAAAAACGTGTCAATTGCAAATTGCTCCGCAATGGCATCGGCGTCACCGTCAAGGCGGTCATTATAGAACATCGCCGCAAAGGTGATGCAGTCGTCAAAATCCGCATGGGTCATCGGCAGCGCCTCGGCGCCGTATGCGGAAAAGCGGTGCAGGAAATTGCGCTTCTGGTGGTATTTGCGTCCGGCAAGCGTTGCCAGATCCTCCGCCAGATACAGATAATCCCAGCTTTCCCTGTTTTCCCTGACCTCCAGACCCGGCAAGCGCTCACGGAGCCATTCGGTGCGTTCCTCACTCAGATTCCAGAACTGCAAAGGCTTGCCGATACCGCGGACATAGCCGATCATGGCATCAAGCAGCGCATCCGCATCCCCTGTGCCGGACGGCCAGATGAAGGACGGTACCCCATCCGCGGTATCAAAGGCACAGCACAGATAATAGTCCTGAAAACGAGCGATCCTGGAATCATTCTGCCGCCGCCACGCCATATTATTCGCAAAGCTGTATTCACAGCCTCGGTAATCGGACGCCCGCAGAGCCAGGCTGATCCATTCCCGGTCTTCAATAGAGATGGTACGGAATTCAAGCATCGGCGCTCCCCGCATTCTGCTTGAGTGCTTCGTATTCAGCGCGTACCTCGGCTGCCCGGCCGCAGCTCATCTTTCCCTCGGGACAGGGGCCGGAAACGCAGGAAGGGCCTGCCTTGGCAAAGAGTCCCGGCGATACCGGATAGACCTCGGCGACCATTGCTTTGGCGAGTGCGCGGATCTCCCACTGTGCGCGGCTGCAGCAGCGCAGGCGGAAGAAATGGAGCAGCTCGCGGGCATTCATGGTCATGACCATCTTGGTCTCGGAAGCATTGGGCAGGACAAAGCGTGCATCCTCGATGGCCTTCTTTTCGGCCTTGCGGGCAGCCTCCTTCTCGGAGCAGCCCTCGGCAAGGAAGGCTTCATAATGACGCTTTTCCAGAATTTCCGTCAGATCACGGTAGGCATCCACACAGCGCTGCATGGTCTCGTCAAAGAGCGTAAGCGCTTCGGGGACTGCCGCGATTTCCGGCGGGGTGATATATTCAAAATGGGTCAGCTTGACATAGCGCTGGCTCTGCACGGAAAAGCTCGCCAGACGATGGCGGGTGATCTGTGCGAGAAGCGAACGGCTGACGCCTTCGATCGCAAAGGTGAAGCTGGCGTGCTCGATGGGGCTCTGGTGGCCGAACGAAGCGAGCATTTCCACAAAGCTCTGTGCTTTCTCATCGGTCATGCCATCCATCAGCTCCATTGCGCCGGTATCAGAATAGCAAAGCCTTGCCGCTGCCGCAACGACTTTGTCGGGGACGACGGTATGGGCGATCAGTTTGACTTGCATCGGGAACCCTCCCTTGGTTCATAGATAAGTTTATTATACCACATTACAGCGGATTCGTCAATCATTTCCCGGAAATTTAAGCGAATCTAAAAAATGCAGGACACCGGGTGTCCTGCAAGCGCTTTTCAAAAAAGTCTGTTTTGGGGAAGCATTCCGTAGCTGCCTCCGCCGTCAGCAAAGCTGCATCACACACATGCCCTCCTGCATGGCAAATCCGTTTTTCTCATAAAAGCCCTGGGTGGAGGCATCCTGCATGGTCAGCAGATAGATCTTGGCGATGCCGCGCTTTGTCAGCTCTGTGCGCAGTGCTTCCATCAGCCGCCTGCCGCAGCCGCTTCGCTGCACCCGGGGCTCGATCCAGAATTCCACGATCTGGAAGCAGTCCCCGTCATAATACCGTTCTGTCCGCCCGATCACTGCCCCCAGCGGCAGATTTTCCTCCCAGAGCGCCAGGCCGTAATAGCCGGGACTCCGGAACAGATCCTGCAAACGCCGCAGCGCCGTGTCCTTATCCCAGCGATCCCACCACGGGGCACCGTTGAAGGTACGCATATAGGATTCTGCCAGGCGGGGCATATCCGTGAAGCCCGCAAAATCAATCCCG
The DNA here is from genome assembly GCA_902783005.1 of uncultured Ruminococcus sp. Classification (GTDB taxonomy): domain Bacteria; phylum Bacillota; class Clostridia; order Oscillospirales; family Ruminococcaceae; genus UBA3855. The sequence continues at coordinate 21,691 of CACZPI010000055.1, forward strand.
TCCCCGTGCGTCAGCTCCGCAGGCGGCTGCGCCGGCGCCGGGATCGGTTCACAGCGATTCTCCTCCAGGTAAGCATTCAGCAGATCCCAGAAAAGCGCCAACGCCCGCTCGCCGTCCGGCTCCCGTTCCAGAAGAAAGCTGTCCCAGCGCCGCGCACCGGCTTCCTGTCCGGTACAGATCTTTGCTGCGTAATCATCAAACCCCTCCGGAAGGATCCTGGCATCGTTCAGATTGTGCCGGACGAGTGCCACGCGGTAGCCGTCCAGAAATTTCGCAAGCGAATGCAGCCCGACTGCATTGCCCAGATATGCCGCCGGACGCATTCGCAGGAGCGTGAGCAGCTCCCTTTCCGCGGGGGTAATATCCATTTCCCGATTCATGACATCACAACTTTCTGAGCTTGCGGTATTTGGCCATCAGCTTTTTGGTACCGACAGTATCGAACATGACCTCCAGCAGCCAGTCCCCCGCCATCGGCTCGGCACGCAGGATCGTACCCTCACCGAATACCTGATCTGCGATCCGGTCGCCGTCGGCAAACGTCAGCGTCTGCCCGGATGCCTTGGCAGCCGCGCCCGCTGTCTGACGGATGGCATTCATCTGACGGCGCATCCCCCCAAGGCGTGAGACTGTGGGAGTGCTTCCTGCCGTCTGGGTGACCGTCCGGTCGTCAATGTCCAGATCCGCCTCCGGGATCTCCTTGACAAAGCGCGATACCGGGTTATATTTCGTCGATCCGAACAGCAGCCGGGACTGTGCGCTCAGCAGGTACAGCTCCCGCTTGGCACGGGTGATCGTCACATAGGCAAGGCGGCGCTCCTCCTCCATATCCTCCGGCGCATCAAAGCTGCGGGAGGACGGAAAGATGCCGGTCTCCATGCCCACGGCAAATACCGTATCAAATTCCAGACCCTTGGCGGCATGCATCGTCATCAGGGACACCACATTCTCATTGGTCTTCGCCCCCGCATCGGTATACAGCGAGGTCTCGTCAAGGAATCCCGCAAGCGTCGGCTCCGGGGTCTCGGTCTGGTAGGTGACGATATTGGAACGGAATTCCCGGACATTCTCCAGGCGTTCCTCGCCCTCTTCACCTTCATCCCGCAGCATGGCCAGATAGCCGGAGCGTTCGGTGACCTGATCGAACAGCTCTTCCAGCGGCAGCTCCTCGGCCATCTCTGCAAATTCCTCCATCATCGCGGCAAACGCTTTCAGAGATGCACCGGAGCGCTTGGCAATGATTGGGAACTGGTCGCAGTCGCGGGCGACCTCCAGCGGGGTCATTCCCAGATCCTGCGCGATCCGGATGACATTAGTCGCCGTAGCCTCACCGATGCCGCGTTTAGGGACGTTTACAATGCGCTCGAAGCGTACATAATCATTTGGGTTGTGGATCACGGCAAGATAGGCGACCACATCCTTGATCTCCTTGCGGTCAAGGAACCGGACTCCGCCGAAAATGCGGTAGTCGATCTTGTTGCGGAGCATGGCACGTTCCACGCTGTTGGAAAGCGCATTCATCCGGTAAAGCACCGCAAAATTGGAATACTGCTTGCCCGCTGCAATGCCCTTTTCGATCGTATCGCAGATGAACTGCCCCTCATCCCGCTCACCCGGGACTTTCACAAGGCTGACCTTGCTGCCGTCGCCGGCTGCCGTCCAGAGCGCCTTTTCATTACGATTTTCATTATGTGCGATAACACCGTTGGCGGCATTCAGAATGTGCTGGGTGGAGCGGTAGTTTTGTTCGATTTTAATAATCGCAGCTTTAGGAAATCGGCGCTCCTTCAATTCTTCCACAAAATTCAAAATGTTTTCCATAGAAGCACCGCGAAAACGATAGATGCTTTGATCATCATCACCAACAGCACAAAGTTTTTGGTATTTTTTTGATAAGATAAGAACTAATTCTGCTTGAGCATTGTTTATATCCTGATACTCATCTACAAGGATGTAGCGATACCTGTTCTGATACATCTCCAGCACATCCGGGCACTCACGAAAAACACGCACGGTCATATAGATCAGGTCGTCAAAATCCAGTGCATTCGCATCAAACAGCCGTTTCTGATAGGCAGTATACAGACGCGCCGCGACTGTTTTCCAGTAATCCTGCCCAGCCTGTGCGGTATACTCTTCTGGGGATACCAAATTATTCTTAGCAGTGCTGATGGCAGCAAGAATGCTCTTGAGCGGAAATTTCTTCTCCGGAATATCCAGATCCTTCATGACCGCCTTCATCGTGCGCAGGCTGTCATCGCTGTCATAGATGGTAAAGCTCCTGTCATAGCCGAGCCGGTTGATGCAGGTATGCAGTATTTTGGCACAGAACGAGTGAAACGTCGCGGCTTGAATGCCCTGCGCCGCATCCCCGAGGATATCGGCAAGGCGGGATTTGAGCTCACCTGCCGCCTTATTGGTGAAGGTGATGGCAAGGATCCGCCATGGTTCAACAGGATGATATGCGATGATCTTTCGCAATTCCTCGGTTTCCATCGGTGCGCCGCTGACATATTCCTGAAGCCGCCGGATCGTCCCGGCATCAGGCACTTCCATATCAGCATTATAGGAATCACCGAACAGCACCATATTGGCGATACGGTTGACGATACAGGTTGTCTTGCCGGTACCTGCACCAGCAAAGATCAGCACCGGCTGCTCTATGGTGGTCACAGCTTCGAGCTGCGGCGGATTCATGCGGGAAAAGAAGCGTCTGAGCGCTTCCCTGCGAAGTTCGCGGAATTCTTCTGCGGTCATATGGACTCCTTTCCGGGTGGTTACGAAATGAGGGCGGCGATCACGGCATTAGAAACCGCAAAGCCCTCCGGCGTGAGGAAAATGCGGCCGGATCCCTGCCGGACATAGCCTGCCTTGCACAGCATGGGGAGCTGCTTCCTTGCCGATGCAGACAGGGCATTCTCCGGAATGCCGTCTGTTGTGCGCAGCGCAAGCATCATGCGCTCCTCCTGCATGCAGGGCTGTGCGTCGATCAGCTTCTCCGGCTGCACCGGCGCTTCGATAAATGCGGCAATATCGCGGGGAACGCAGAACCGCCTGCCGTCAAAGCAGGAATGCGCTCCCGCACCGATGCCCAGATACGGCTCGCATTGCCAGTATTTGAGATTGTGCCGGCTGCGCATGCCGCTTCTTGCAAAGCTCGACACCTCATATTGACGAAATCCCGCTGCATCGAGGGCGCTCACGGCATGCAGGTACAATTCCGCGGCGCCGTCGTCATCGGGAAGTCGTGAGAGAAGGGCGGCATTCTGCGAAAAGGGCGTTCCCTCCTCGATTTGCAGCAGATACGCCGATACATGCGTGACAGGCAGCTCCGACAGACAGCGGATGCTGCCACGCAGGATCTCCTTTGTCTGCCCCGGCAGGGCAAGCATGAGGTCGCAGGAAATATTGGAAAAGCCTGCATCCGCAGCAGCGCGTACCGCCGCCATGCCCTGTGCGGCACTGTGGGTTCTCCCCAGCATCCGCAGTTCTTCATCGGAAAAGCTCTGCGTGCCGACAGACAGGCGATTCACGCCCGCTGCCCGGAGCTCCCGGAGGTAGTCTGCGCGGTTTCCGGTGGGATTGTATTCAAGGGTGATCTCGGCATCCTCACTGAAATGGTACCTGGCGGCGCAAAGTTCAATGATTTTGCCGATGTGTGCCGCAGAAAGCAGCGAGGGCGTACCACCGCCGAAATAGACAGAATCCACCGTATCGGAAACGGCATACGCCCGGATATTACGCAGAATCGCCCCCACATAGGCCTCCGCCGTCTCCCGGGAATAGGAGACGGAATAGAAGTCGCAGTAGGGGCATTTTCTGGCACAGAACGGAATGTGGAAATAAAGCCCGGTCATCGCATCGTGCGGATGGGCTCAGTGAGCTTGCCGAAGAACATGTTGAAGATAAAATTCACCACGAAGTAGCCGAGGATGATCGCACCGATCAGCATGCTCGAATGCACGCGCTCGGTGGCCTTGAGATAGATCGTGATAATGGCAATGATCATGGCGATCGACGTCACTGACTGGAAGTAGATCCCCGTCATGCCGTTGCAGGCGCGTCTGCCGCATTTCGGGCAGGGCTTGCCCATGGTGCGGTAGGAACCGCAGAGGGCTTTCTGCAGGGGGGTAAATGTCTTTTCGTGACAATGCGGGCATTCGTATTTCATGTCAATTCACCTTTCATTTTCCGGAGCGGATCTCCTTATTCATCGAGCTTCAGTACGCTCATGAATGCCTCCTGCGGCACCTCTACCGTGCCGAGCTGGCGCATGCGCTTCTTGCCTTCCTTCTGCTTTTCGAGCAGCTTCTTCTTTCGGGTGATGTCACCGCCGTAGCACTTGGCAAGGACATCCTTGCGCATGGCCTTGACTGTCTCGCGGGCAATGATCTTGCCGCCGATGGCTGCCTGAATGGGCACCTCAAAGAGCTGGCGCGGGATGTTTTCCTTGAGCTTTTCGGCAATTCTGCGTGCTCTGCCGTAGGCCTTGTCTGCATGGATGATGAAGGAGAGCGCATCGACGATCTCACCGTTGAGGAGAATATCGAGCTTGACGAGCTTCGACGGTGCATAGCCCATCAGCTCATAGTCAAACGATGCATAGCCGCGGGTGCGGGATTTGAGGGCATCGAAGAAATCATACACGATCTCATTCAAAGGCAGCTCATATTTGAGCGTCACGCGGGTCTCGTCAAGGAACTGCATGTCCTTGAAGGTACCGCGGCGATCCTGGCACAGATCCATGACATTGCCGACAAATTCCTGCGGCACCAGAATGTCTGCCTTGACCATCGGCTCCTCGGCCGAAGCGATCAGCGAGGGATCGGGGTAATTGGTCGGATTGTCAATATACTGAACACTTCCGTCCGTCAGCGTGACCTTGTAGATAACGCTCGGTGCGGTCGTGATGAGATCCAGATTGTACTCGCGTTCCAGCCGCTCCTGGATGATCTCCATATGCAGAAGCCCCAGGAATCCGCAGCGGAATCCGAAGCCAAGTGCCACGGAGGTCTCCGGCTCGAAGGAAAGCGCTGCATCATTGAGCTGCAGCTTTTCCAGGGCATCACGCAGATCGCCGTACTTTGCGCCGTCTGCCGGATAGATGCCGGAGAATACCATTGGATTGACCTTGCGGTAGCCGGGCAGCGCTTCGGCACAAGGATTGTCCGCAAGGGTGACGGTATCGCCCACCTGTGTATCACCGATGGACTTGATGGAGGCCGCAATATAGCCGACCTCGCCGGCTGCAAGCTCACCGACATTCACAAGGCGGTCGGTCGTCATATAGCCGGTTTCCACAACGGTGAATTCCGAGCCGGTCGCCATCAGGCGGATGGTATCACCGACCCTGACGCGGCCTTCCTTGACGCGGACATAAATGATAACGCCCTTGTAGGAATCGTAATAGCTGTCAAAGATCAGTGCCTTGAGCGGTGCATCCGGATCTGCCTTGGGGGCAGGAATATCGGTCACGATGCGTTCGAGCACCTCCTCGACATTGGTGCCGAGCTTCGCGGAAATGCGCGGTGCATCCATCGCGGGAATGCCGATGACATCCTCCACCTCCTTGCAGACCTTTTCGGGATCCGCAGAGGGCAGGTCGATCTTGTTGACGACGGGCACGACCTCCAGATCATGCTCAATGGCAAGGTAGGTATTGGCCAGCGTCTGCGCTTCAATGCCCTGCGAGGCATCGACGATCAGCAGCGCGCCCTCACAGGCAGCAAGGGAGCGGGAGACCTCGTAATTGAAGTCCACATGGCCGGGGGTGTCGATGAGGTTGAAGGTATAGGTCTGGCCGTCATTGGCAGTATAATTGAGCCGGACGGCACGCGCCTTGATGGTGATGCCGCGCTCGCGCTCAAGATCCATATTGTCGAGGATCTGCTGCTCCATATCGCGCTCCGCGACCGTGCGGGTCTTTTCCAGGATGCGGTCGGCAAGGGTGGACTTGCCGTGGTCAATATGGGCAATAATACAGAAGTTTCTGATCAGTTCAGCGTTCAAGGGAATTCCTCCGTTTTCGGGTTCTGGCTTTTGTCATACACTGTTATTATAGCATATTTCGCAGCGGATGTAAAGCGTTTCAGGCAAATTTCCCTTGACAGTCTCCCGCCGGATGTGCTATACTGGTAGCAGCAAGGACGCAGGAGGTGACAAAATGGATCGTGAACAGGTCAGGGCATGGCTCCGGAAATGGTATCTGCTATGGCTCCCGCCGGTGCTGGCAGTCTGCGGGATCGTATTTCACAGACCGCTGCTGTGGATCGAGCGGTTTGCTGCGGATCATATCCTGTTCTGCCCGTTTTATGACATCACCGGATTCTACTGCCCCGGCTGCGGCGGGACGCGGAGCCTGACGGCGCTGCTGCATCTGCATCCGCTGCTGGCGATCCATGAAAATCCGTCCGTTCCGGTGCTGCTTGTCACAGGCATCCTGCTGTATGCCGAAAAGGTAGCAGCCCTCTTCGGAAAGCCTGTCCGCATTGTCCCCAGGAAGCTCGCCTTCTGGCTGACCGGATTCGGGCTGCTGTTCATCTGGAATATCGCCCGGAACATCATTCCCGAGCTGATGCCGGTGCTGCCCATCAACTAAACGGCTCCCTCCCCGCACGCGGGGAGGGAGTTTTTTCAGTGTTGGGGCTGCGCCCCCACACCAATGAAAAAGTGTCAGAGACACTTTTTCGGCAGCCTGCACCGGCTTTAGTCCCAGGGATAGCTGCCCGTCAGATAGCCCTCCAGAAATGCCTGTGCAAGGCTGCTCTGACGGATCTGCTGCCGTGCTTCCTCCACGGAAAACCAGTTGTACCGGTCAATTTCCGTATTCGGTCTTGCCTCCTGTGCGGCAGCCGTGACCGTGAAATTGAGCATCAGTGTATTGGACGGTGCAAAATACCGGCTCCGGTTGAACTGCACCGAGGTCAGCGTCAGTCCCAGCTCCTCGGCTGCTTCGCGCCGTGCAGCCGCTTCGGCGTCCTCACCCTTGTTGACATAGCCTGCCACCAGCACATAGCCGGGCTTTCCGTACTGTTCGATCAGCAGGATCTGATCGCGTGCTTCATTCATGACGATCATGCTTACCGCCGTATTGAACACCGGAAAGCGGAATGCCCCGCAGGTATCACAATACGGGATCTCTCCTTCCCCTTCCAGCATTTTCGGGTGCAGCCGCGTGCCGCATTCCATACAATACTTCATTTCCATAGCATACGCCTCCTTGCTGCTATCATACCATATCTGCAGCGGGAATGTGTGAACACCGGATGAACATTCAAATGTATCGGTTCCGGCACAGACGCAGGATTGACATTCCGCTGCAAATGTGATAGAATAAGCATATGCAATCAAGAAGGGAGAATTCCGCTATGCTCGACCAAGACCTCTACCCCCTGTTCCGTGATGCACAGCTCGGCGACAAGCTCGAACGCCCTGTGCTCATTACCTCTGTTGCCGATGCGACCTCTCGCAACGGGGACAATTTCGTCAAGATCTCCATGAAGGACGGCGTGACCGAGGAGCGTTCCAATGTTTTCAATACCTCTGTCGGCAAGCTCGCTGTCATGGGCATCAAGAAGGATACCGTTGCCGATGTGAAAATCACCATCGGTGAATACCGCGGCCGCCGCAGCGTCAATATTGAAGACATCCGTCCGTGCGCCGACCCGAATATCACACCGATGGATTTCTGCAAGCTGCCACCCATCGACATGGATGTCATGTATGACGAGATCTGTGCGCTGCTCGAATCCTGCGCCGATGACATGGGCGGCACCTGCACGCCGCTTTCAAAGCTGGCGCTGACGATCCTGCAGGAAAACCGCAAGGGCTATATGCATTCCTCCGCTGCGGTTTCGATGCATCACAATATGCGCGGCGGGCTGCTGTACCATTCCTACCGCATGGTCAAGGCCGCCGATGCGATCTGCAATGTCTATACCGACCTCGACCGCGAGCTGCTGCTGTGCGGCACAGCGCTGCATGACATCGGCAAGATCTGGGAATACCAGACCACTGAGGACGGCTCTGCTTCCTTCACCAAAAGCGGCATCCTGTTCGGGCATCTCTACATGGGCGCTTCCCTCATCAAGAAATACACCGACGGCGAGAATTACAACCTGGAAAAAGTGCAGCTTCTCATCCATCTGATCCTCTCCCATCACGGGCTCCATGAATGGGGTGCGGTTTCCTGCCCCGCCATTCCGGAGGCGTTTGCGCTGCACTATATCGACAATCTCGACGCCAAGATCTATGCATGCGAGGATAAGTTCGACGCCCTGCATCCGGGAGAGCTTACCGCAGACCGTCCGTTCGGAATGCCCAATTACATTTACAAGCCGGATTACGGCGAATAAAAAAACATCCCCTTCCTGCACACAGGAAGGGGATTTCAGCCTTTTATCGGTCTCCCGGCTCGTACAGGCATTCACGGATGTAATTCCGCGGTACCCTTTCCGTACACCAGACACCGTTTTCCGATACGCCGAAGGTAAATCCGTCCGCAGCCATCGCCGCAGCGTCGATCACCAGCACCACAGGCGTTTTGCCGTGCCATCGCGCCGCCGACTGCCACGCCTTCGCAAAATCGGCCTGCATATGGACAGCATGACGCTTCATGCGGCTGATCTCCCCGGAAGCAAGGATCTTTTCCCTTGCCTCCGTCGTGGTGCCGTGATACAGCACCTCCGGAGGCGCCTTATATGTCAGCTCCGGGATCACCCATTCAACGGAATGCCCCTGGCAGCATTTGATCCTGCTGCCGTCCTCGCTGAAGCGGTAGCGTCCCTTGCTGTCATCTGCAACAATCGCTTCCAGCAGGCTGCGATCCAGACGGAATCTGCTGTTCTCATTGACACCCTGGATCAGCTGATCGACTGAGACCCAGCCGTGTGCATCCATATCCAGCCCCGCTGCTCCCGGATCGTGGCGCAGGAGCATGCACAGATAAACCGACAGCTTCCGGTCATTCTGGCTCATGTCGTTTCCTCCTCCAGATGGCGCCGGCAGGTCTCCTCAAGCATTCCGCGCACTTCCCCGGCTGTCCTGTCCGGAATGACACAGCCTGCTGCATGGAAATGCCCTGCACCGCCGAATTCCCTGACAATGGCATCGGCACTGATATTGCCGTTGGTATGGACGCTCACGCGGAGCTTGCCGTCGGCAAGCTCCCGGATCGTTCCGGAGATCCGCACGCCTTCGATGCGTTCCATGAAGCAGTTGATCCCTTCAAGCGCCGAATCCTCGATCCCGGCAGCTTGCAGATCCGCCTGCGTGATGATCCCCGTCAGGATCCTGCCCTCACAGGTATAGTGGAAGCTCTCCGTCAGAAGCTGTTCGATCCGCATGCGCCCGGCGGATTTGTAGAAGGTGTGATTGCGTCCGATCCTGTACACATCCGCACCGCAGCGATATAATTCCGCTGCCGTTTCAAAGGTCTGTGCATCAGTGTCGGCCGTGCGGAAGCTCATGGTATCGCTGACCAGCGCCATATACAGCAGATCTGCGACAGGCTTTGTGACCTGGGCGCCGATCCCGCGGATGACCTTGAGGATGATCTCGCTGCACGCGCCGCAGTCCTCCTCAACGCATTTGAAATCCGCTTCGATGGAATTGCCCCTGTGATGGTCAATGCAGAAGGTGAAATGCTCCCCTCCATAGCATCCTGCCCGGTCAGGCCCCGCCGAATCCACCGACACCCAGACCGGATCCGTCAGCGGATCGGAACGGAACACATCCGTCAGATACCGGTGCTGTGCCGGCACCGGATATTCCCCGATGACCTCGCACCGCTTGCCGACCGACTGCAGCGCAAGCCCCAGCGCATAGGCAGAGCCGATGCAGTCCCCGTCGGGGCGGATGTGATAGACAATGCGAAATTCCGTGTAATTGCGCATTTCCCTTGCGATCTCCTGTGCATTCATGTTCATGGTACACCTCCGTTTGTTCTTGCCCGTTGCTCCTATTTCAGTATACCACAGGATCCGGCAAAATGCAACAAGGAAAGGTTCAATTTTCCCTGCGATGCGCCGAATGAATCAACGAAAAGCGCATTTTCTGACGGAATCTCTGCCGGTTGTCCGTTGTTCATAGATTATTAACACATTCTATCTTATTATAAAGTATAATAAGGGAAGTCACTGTCCGGCGGTCGGAATTGATGCGCCGGGCAACATACAGGAGGTTTTATCATCATGGAAGAAAAACGCAACTCATTCTCCAGCACACTCGGCTTTGTGCTGGCGGCCGCGGGAAGTGCGGTGGGACTCGGCAATATCTGGCGGTTCCCGTATCTGGCGGCCAAGGACGGCGGCGGTCTGTTCCTCGTCATCTACATCATTCTGGCGCTGACCTTCGGCTTCACGCTGCTGATTTCCGAGGTCTGCATCGGCCGCAAGACCAAGCAGAGCTCCCTGACAGCCTACGGCAAGCTGCACAAGGGCTTCGGCTGGGTCGGCATCTTTTCGGCGGTGGTGCCGTTTCTGATCCTGCCGTACTACTGCATCATCGGCGGCTGGGTGCTCAAATACGCCATTGCCTTTCTCACCGGACAGGGTGCGGCGGCTGCACAGGACGGGTATTTCACGAATTTTATCACCGATCAGTACCAGCCGATCATCTTTGATATTGTCTTTCTCGCTGCCACGGGCTTTGTCATTTTCCGCGGCGTCAACAAGGGCATTGAGGCCATTTCCAAGGTGCTCATGCCGATCCTCTTCGTGCTGGTCATCGGCATTGCCGTTTTCTCTGTCACCATTCACAGCGATGAGACCGGCAGAAGCGGTCTGGACGGCCTGAAGATCTACCTGATCCCGAATTTCGAGGGACTGAAAGCGCAGGATTATCTGGTCGTCACAATGGATGCCATGGGACAGCTCTTCTACAGCATCAGCGTTGCCATGGGTATCATGGTCACCTACGGCTCCTATTTCAAGGACGATGCCAACCTGACCAGTTCTGTCAACCAGATCGAGCTGTTTGACACCATTGTCGCCTTCCTCGCCGGTGTCATGATCATTCCGGCAGTCTATGTATTCATGGGTACTGAGGGCATGTCCGCCGGCCCCGGCCTGATGTTTGTGGCACTCCCCAAGGTCTTTGAGGCAATGGGGCCTGTGGGTCAGATCTTCGGTGCGGTATTCTTCATCATGGTTCTGTTCGCAGCACTGACCAGCGCCATGTCCGTGCTGGAAGCCGTTGTCTCCGGTCTGATCGACAAGTTCGGCATGAGCCGGCACAAGGCTACTGTTCTGGAATGCGTGGTTGCCCTTGCCATCGGCATCGTGATCTGCCTGGGCTACAATGTATTCTACTTCGAGAAGACGCTCCCGAACGGTGCTTCCGCACAGATCCTCGATATTGTGGATTATCTGGCCAATAACATTCTCATGCCGATCGTGGCCATCAGCACATGCATTCTCATCGGCTGGGTGGTCAAGCCCGATACCGTCATCAACGAAGCGACCCGCAACGGCGAACGCTTCGGCCGCAAGGGACTGTATATCGTTATGATCAAGTTCGTGGCTCCGGTGCTGCTGCTGGTGCTCTTCGCCGGCTCCCTTGGCCTGATCTGACATGGGACAGGATTTCCAAAAGGGCATCCGAGACGGCATCCCGATCGCACTGGGATACCTGTCAGTCAGCTTCACCTTCGGACTTGCCGCCGTTGCAAACGGTCTGGCCGTATGGCAGGCAGTTCTCATTTCCCTGACAAATCTGACCTCCGCCGGACAGTTTGCCGGACTTGACATCATGGTGGCTGCCGGCGGCTATGCAGAAATGGTGCTGGCACAGCTTGTCATCAACCTGCGCTATTCCCTCATGAGCATCGCCGTTTCCCAGAAGGCGGATGCGAAAATGAAAACGCCGCAGCGGCTTCTTGTGGGCTTTGGCATCACAGACGAGATCTTCGCGGTCGCAACCGGGCAGAATGATTCGGTCAGCACCGCCTATATGACCGGGCTGATGCTGACCCCGATCGCGGGCTGGACGCTCGGAACGCTGCTGGGCGCACTGGCCGGCAACATCCTTCCGGCACTGGTCGCAGATGCACTTGGCATTGCGATCTACGGCATGTTCCTTGCGATCATTCTCCCGCCGGCACGGGAAAACAAAAAGCTCTTTGTCATCATCGGTGCCGCGGCAGCCATCAGCTGCATCCGGTATTTCACCCCGCTGCGTGAGGTGCTCTCCTCCGGATTCACCATCATCATTGCGGCAATTGCGGCATCCGTCCTCGGTGCGGTGCTGTTCCCGGTTGACACGGATGCACAGAAAGAGGAGGGATCGGCATGAATACAAAGATCTTCCTCATCTATCTGCTGCTGATGGCGGGCGTGACCTATCTGATCCGGACGATTCCGCTGATCGTATTCCGGGAAAAGATCCGCAACCGCTTTGTGCAGTCGGTGCTGTATTACATGCCCTATGCAGTACTCGGGACAATGACATTCCCGGCGATCTTCTTTTCCACGGGTGATCTGCTCTCCGGCTGCGTGGGTGCAGGCGTGGGAACGGTGCTGGCGCTTCGCAAGAAGAGTCTGCTCTTCGTAGCGATCGCCGCATGTCTGGCCGTCGCGGCAGTCAAGGGTCTTGAACTGCTCCTCAGATAACAAAATCCCCTCAGAATCGCCTGATTCCGAGGGGATTTCTCATGCCACCCGTGCATAGCGCTCGCTGTTGATCACGTCAAGCATGATCTGCAGCGGGCTGAGCTTGCCGCCTGTCACAAGATCGAATACGCTTGCCGATGCACCGGAAACCAGTGCGGCACCCGTTTCGCTCTTTTTCACCGGCAGATTGCTCTGGCATGCATTCACATTCCAGAAGACGACCTGCGGAAGAATGTAGCCGTTTGCGGCATACTTCTGCCGCATGGCATCAAACATAGGCAGGCTGTTTCCGCCGACGATGCAGTAATCAAATTCCATATCGGAAATGATGTAGAGCTTTGCCGGCAGCTCCGACTGCGGGAACCGGTTTGCCAGTGCCGTCTCCAGGATCAGGTCAAAGACTGCCTCCAGATCCGTATTGGCAATCTCATTGAAGCTGCTGCAATACCGCACCTTCGCAGCAATGTCATCACCCTTGATCTCCACAAGCTGAGGGCGGGAAGAGAAGGTGATGAAGTGACCGGCAAATGCACCCCGGCTGTGCTCGGCAAAGTACAGACCCAGCGAAAGCGCCACATCCACCGGCCTGAGCGTACTGCCGCAGTACATCGAGCCCGAGCCGTCGATCACGGCAATGGCGTTTTCACCGGCTGCACCGTATACCGGCAGATTC
>CACZPI010000056.1 GCA_902783005.1 uncultured Ruminococcus sp.
CTTCAGCTGGGAAAACTTCTTTGAGCATTATCTGATCGAAGTAACTGTTGATACACCGTTCCAATATGCGAAAAAGGAGATCAATCCTGTATACTTGAATGACAATAATGCCGGGAAGATCATTGTTGAGATTTACACAGAATAAACCGGTACCTGCCCTCTCGCTGTGATGACAAAGAAGCGCTTCTGGCGCCCCCCAAAAACGCCGAAACATCGAGGTGTCGCACTTCGGAAATCTTAAAAATAAGCAGAAAATGAGGGGCGTGCATCGCCTCCACCAATTGAATATGCGTAACTTTAAAGGTTACAAAAAGTCCCGATATACCGTAAAATAGCGGTATATCGGGATTTCTTTTTTTCAAAATCTTTACGGGTTCAAAGCGCTCGGAAGCATAATAGAAGTAAATTGACGAGAGCGGATCCCAATCCTCCGGATGTGATTATTTCGGAAGCTTTTTCCGCTTGACATCCGCCAGGGGATTGTGATCCATGGCCTCCTGAATGGTCGTATCGGACAGGTGCGTGTAGATCTCTGTAGTTGCGATGCTCTCATGACCGAGAATGGTTTTGAGCGTCAGCACATCCACATGCCCGTGCTGATACATCAGTGTAGCCGCGGTATGACGGAGCTTATGCGTGGAGAGGCCGCGTCCGTCAAGTCCGGCAGCCTTGAGTGCATTTTCCACGACCTGCTGCACCCGCCTGCGCGAGATCCGACGAAGCCGGGAGGAAAGAAACAAGGCTTTTTCATCTGTTTCGATTGTTACCCGTTCATGCAGATATTCGCGTAATGCCGTCATGCAGGCGGGATTCAGGTAAACGATCCGTTCCTTGGAGCCCTTACCGAGCACACGCATCCGGCATTCGTTCAGATCCAGTGAGCTGAGATTCAGTCCGATCAGTTCCCCAAGACGAATGCCGCAGTTGAGAAACAGTGTCAGAATGCAGTAATCCCGCACCTGAGAACGGCTGTCTGTCTGTTCAGTCAGAGCTTTCAGCAGATTGAGGGATTCATCAAGATTCAGATATTTCGGCAATGCATGCTTCGGCGCACGCAGCTCGAGATTGGTGGTCGGATCGTAGTCGAGCAGATGCGCCTGTGTCGTCAGATAATGAAAGAAGCTGCGCAGGGAAGAGGCTTTCCGTGTCCGGATCTTGTCCTTGTTACCACAGTCCTGTGCAATGAAGCTGTAAAACTGGTGAATATCCCGCAGCGTCACGCCGCGCATATCCTCAATGGTCAGCGCTGTCATCTGCGCCGAGGGCAGCAGCTCAGGGGTAATATCCCCCCGATCCTGTCGGTAGAAATACAGGAATCTGAGAAACTGCCGGATATCCTGATAATATCCGGAAACAGTGCTTGGCGCAAGACCCTTGACGACGGTCAGGTGCGTGAGATAATCATTCAGATAATCCGGATTTTCAGATCGGTCAATTTTCACGGTGTCCCTCCTTTTGCAGATCAATAGCAGGATGAGGCTGCCGCAGCAGCCTCATACAATCAGTCCAGGTCGATTTCAAGTCCGACAGGGCAGTGGTCACTTCCGAAAATCTCCGGGTAGATCGCTGCTGCCTTGATTTTGTCGGCGATCCGGTTGGAAACCAGAAAATAGTCGATACGCCATCCGACATTGTTTTCCCTGGCATGCCCCATGTACGACCACCATGAATAGGCGCCGGTCTTATCCGGATACAGATACCGGAAAGTATCCGTAAATCCCGCGGCCAGCAGCTCACCGAATTTACCGCGTTCCTGGTCGGAGAAGCCGGCATTTCCGATGTTCGCCTTGGCATTTTTCAGGTCGATCTCCTCATGTGCGACATTGAGGTCACCGCAGAGAATGATCGGTTTATCTTTGTCCAGCTCTGTCAGGAATGCCCGCAGGTCGTCCTCCCACTGCATCCGGTAGTCGATCCGCGTCAGACCGCGCTGAGCATTGGGAACGTAGAGATTGACCAGACGGAATTTCTCATATTCCGCGATGATGGCGCGTCCTTCATCGGTGTGCCCCTCGAAATTGAAGGTTACCTGCTCCGGATGAATGCGGGTGAACAGAGCGGTTCCGGAATACCCTTTTTTGACCGCGCTGTTGAAATACTGCTCGTATCCGTCAAAGCTGGTCGTGACCTGCTCCGGCTGCATTTTTGTTTCCTGGATGCAGAACATATCGGCATCCAGATCATAGAAGGATTCCTGGAATCCCTTTGTCAGCGCTGCACGGAATCCGTTGACGTTCCATGAGATCAGTTTCATCCGTGTCCACCTCAGCTCTCCAGAAATGCCTTGAATGCACGGTATGCTGCCCAGACATCGGTCTTGGCCACCAGCTCATAGGGCGCATGCATCGACAGCACCGGAACACCGATATCAATGGTGTCAATATCCAGATTTGCGATATAGGCCGCAACCGTGCCGCCGCCGCCGACATCGACCTTGCCCAGCTCGCCGGTCTGCCAGATGACATTCTGTGCATCAAGAATGCGGCGGATCTCGCCGACAAATTCTGCCGATGCATCCGATGTGCCGGACTTGCCGCGGGCACCGGTGAATTTCGTCACGCAGACGCCGTGGTTCACATAGGCACAGTTGTTCTTTTCCAGTACCTCCGGGAATGTCGGATCAAAACCTGCATTCACATCAGCGGACAGGCACTTGGATGCAGACATCACATGCCTGCCGTTTTCGCCAAAGCATTCTGCCAGGTCGCAGAGGAAATATTTCAGGTAAGAAGAACGCAGACCGGTATTGCCGTCGCTGCCTGTCTCCTCCTTATCGGTCAGAATGATGACGCTGGTATGCACCGGTGCAGCTGTATCGAGTGCTGCACGGAAGGCAGGGTAGGAGCAAACGCGGTCATCATGGCCGTAGGCACCGATCAGGCTGCGGTCAAAGCCGACCTCTCTGGCCGGGAATGCCGGAACGGCTTCCAGCTCAGCAGACAGGAAATCGTCCTCAATGATGTCGTATTTTTCATGCAGCAGGTTCATGATGCCGAGCTTGACCATGTCTGCGCCCTTTTCCTGCTTGAACGGCATGGAGCCGATGACAATGTTCAGCTCCTCGCCCTTGATACCCTGTGCAAGGGTTCTGCGCATCTGCTCATCGGCCAGGTGCGGCAGCAGGTCAGTGATGTAGAATACCGGATCCCCGGCATCCTCTCCGATGCGAACCTCCACCTTTGTGCCGTCCTGCTTGACGATGATACCGTGCAGGGAGAGGGGAATGGCAGTCCACTGGTATTTCTTGATACCGCCGTAATAGTGCGTCTTGAAGTAGCCGATCTCTTCATTTTCATAGAGCGGGTGCTGCTTCATATCCAGACGGGGAGAATCAATGTGTGCTGCACAAAGGCGAACACCCTCTGTAATGGGAGCGGTGCCGATGGTAGCCAGGATCACGGACTTGCCGCGGTTGTTCAGATACACCTTGTCTCCGGCCTTCAGCGCCATGCCGGGCTTGAAGGAAACATAACCGTTTTCTTCCAGTGTTCTGGAGAAGAATGCAGCAGCCTCGCGTTCGGTCTTGGCTGTATTCATGAAATCCATGTACTCGGCGCAGAACTGATCGCAGGACTTCATCTCGCCGGCATCCATTCTGACAGCAGCATGCTGCCGCTTGGAAAACAGCTCGTCTTTGACTGCCTGCACCTCGTTATTTGTTTCGTTGCTCATTGTAAAACCACCTTTCGTGTTATTGATGCTTTTGCTGGTAGTATGCCTTGACCTTGTCTGCGACCTCTTCTGCAAGGGCGGTGAGCTTGGTCAGATCGGCATTGTTGCGGATGATGTAGTCGGAATGTTTGGCAAAGAATTCCTCGGGAAGCTGTGCCTGCATCCGCTGCAGGGCAGCCTCCTCCGTGAGATGATCGCGGACAATGATCCGGTCACGCCGGATCTCGGGATCTGCCAGCACCGAGATAATCAGATCACAGAAATCCGATGCCTTGCTTTCAAATAAGGTCGGGGCATCCAGCAGGATCAGAATATGCCCCTCCTGTGCAAACTGATTGATGCGGCGGAAGATCTCCTCTGTAATATACGGATGAATGATGCTGTTGAGCACCTCGAGCTTGTGCGCATCTGTAAAGACGATCGAAGCGAGTGCCCTGCGGTTGAGGGAATTGTTTTCGCCCCGGATCGTGCTTCCGAAGTATTCAAACAGCTCATCCAGGCATGGGGAACCGGGCTCCACGACCTCGCGGGCGATCCGGTCTGCATCAATCAGGGAAAATCCCTGCTCGACAAATACGCGGGATACTGTGCTTTTCCCGGCGCCCGTCTGTCCGGTCAGACCGACGATCACTGTACTTCCTGACGGCTCTGTCATACCGTAATCACCTCGAATCCTGCAGCCCGCATCAGGCGGTTGTAGACGGAAAGATCCGCACCGCTCTGCCGGGGCATACGAACATACACAACGGCTGCTCCGGCTTCATCGAGCTGCCGGAAGCGCAAAAAGAGATAATGCGCCTGCTCCCGTCCCGTATCCCCGTAGCGCATACAGGGAATGCCGGGGATCTCCGGGTCAGAGTCATACAGCAGACACCAGGTATTTTCCTGCTGATGGGACTGCACATAGGAGACAAAGCTTTCAAAATCCGGTGCATCCACGGGGAGAATCTTTGCCTTCGGCGCATAGTGCTTGTATTTCATGCCGGGGCTTGCGACCCTGGCATCCGGAGCGATCTGGGAATACACCGCAGGATCCACATAGACCCGTTTGCAGTACGGCGCCAGATCCTCGGCCGAAATCAGACCCGGCCGCAGAATGTGGATCGTTTCCGCATCATCAAAGCAGATCACCGTGGATTCGACACCGCCCTCACAGAGACCGCCGTCAAGCACGGCAGCGATCCGCCCGTCCATATCCTCCATCACATGCTCCGCGGTGGTCGGAGAGGGGCGTCCGGAACGATTGGCAGACGGTGCGGCGATCGGGCATCCGGAGGATTCGATCAACGCCTTGGCGACCGGATGGGAGGGCATACGGATGCCGACGGTATCGAGTCCGCCGGAGGTGACCATCGGAATGCTGTCCTGCTTCGGAAGCACCATTGTCAGCGGCCCCGGCCAGAAGGCACCTGCAAGCCGCAGCGCGATCTCCGGCACCCGGGAAGCAATTTCGTAGATCTGTGCAGAGGCAGCAATATGAACGATCAGCGGATTGTCCGCAGGCCGTCCCTTTGCGTCAAATACACTGTGTACTGCCTGTGCATTCCTGGCATCAGCACCCAGTCCGTAGACGGTTTCCGTCGGAAAAGCGACAAGCTGTCCGGAGGCGATCAGGTCGCCTGCGATCCGGATATTGTCTTCGTTAAAATCAAGAAATAGAGTATTCATGCTTCCTGTCCTGCTAATTTTGCTGCCTGATCGGCGGTGGCAAGTGCGTCAAAGACCTCGTCGAGATCTCCGTTCATCACAGCTTCCAACCGGTAGATGGTCAGACCGATCCGGTGATCGGTCAGTCTGCCCTGGGGGAAGTTGTACGTCCGGATGCGTTCGCTCCGGTCACCTGTGCCGACCTGCGTCTTGCGTTCAGATGCGATTCTGGCATTCTGCTCCTGCTGCATCTGCTCAAAAAGACGCGCCCGCAGCACCTTCATGGCTTTGTCCTTATTTTTATGCTGGCTGCGCTCATCCTGGCATTCCACGACCATACCGGTCGGCAGATGGGTGATCCGCACCGCAGATTCGGTTTTATTGATATGCTGACCGCCCGCGCCGGATGCCCGGAACACATCAAATTTCAGATCGGTCGGGCTGATCTCCAGCTCTACTTCATCTGCCTCCGGAAGGACGGCGACCGTAACCGTAGAGGTATGAATGCGCCCCTGAGATTCAGTTTCCGGGACACGCTGGACACGGTGAACACCGCTTTCATATTTAAGCCGAGAATACGCACCGGTACCCTCCAGGGAAAAGCAGATTTCCTTGTAGCCGCCCAGCTCTGTGGGGCTTGCATTGAGAATTTCCATTTTCCAGTGGTGTGTCTCAGCATACATGCTGTACATCCGGAACAGGGAACCGGCAAACAGGGAGGCTTCCTCACCGCCTGCACCGCCGCGGATCTCCACAATGACATTCTTTTCGTCATTCGGATCCTTGGGCAGCAGCAGGATCTTCAGCTCCTGTTCAAGCTCCGTGCAGGATTCCTTGGCAGATTCAAGCTGCATCTGTGCCATATCCCGCAGCTCCGGATCCGTTTCCGTATCCAGGAGTGCAAGGGATTCGTCAATTTCATTTTTTGCTCCTGCATATCTCCGGAAGACCTCTATGATCGGAGAGAGTGTCTTGTGCTCTTTCATAAGTGCCGTATACTGTGCAATATCACTGATGATCTCCGGATCGGAGAGTCGCCGGTTGATGTCATCATAGCGCTCTTCCATGGCGAGCAGCTTTTCAAACATGCTCATTCACCCTCCTGATGTGTGATTTTTTTGATATGCTTTTCGATCTTTAACCCGGACACCATGAATTCGTGTCCGCAGCCCGTGCATCTGAGCCGGAAGTCCTGTCCGGTGCGGAGTACCAGCATGGTATTGGCACCGCACGGATGTTTTTTCTTCATCGTCAGAATATCTCCGGTTGAAACTGTCATGCCTGCGCTCCTTTCCTTCAATAGGGGACACCTAAAAATATTATACCGCATTCCATAGAAAAAGGCAATATCTATGCCGCATGTTTTTATAGATTTGTTGATTAAGCATAAAATTTTTTCCCATAACATATACACATAGCCCAAACCTACGTCTGAATACAGGAGGAAACCATGGAGTTTGTCAGAATCTATGCTGAATTTGAAGCCCCCGAGCTTGCCGAGCTTGCAGGCGGTTCCATCCGCAGAAAGCTGCGCGGGATCCACAGGATCACCGTGCATCCGGTCGGTGCGGGAAAGCAGGCGCATACCGGATATGAACGTTTCACAATGCTTCCGGCGAATCTGTCGATGATGAATTATGCGACGGATGTGCTGCATGCCGAAATTGCGTCTTCTTCGATCCCGGAGCCGATGCAGCGGAGAACGACAGAGCTCCTGGTGGTATGTGATGCAGCGGCAGCCCGGGGTGTTACCAACATTCTGCACCAGTTCGGAGGCAATCGAATTAGGCAAAATGGATGATCTGTCGGATTTTGTTGAATTGGCACATATAATAAAATATGTCTGTCTGCTTTTCGTAAGTTTCGACAATTTTTATCTTGACAAGATCACAGAAAAGTGATAACATTAATATTGTTACACGATGTCACTTCAAGCATCGCCGGCTCGTGTGTCCGGAGCATGTCAATTGAAGGATGTTGGCAGGCTCGCATAGTTTACCCGTTTCACGCATACGCTGAAGCAGGGAGCTTTCCTGAAATACACATGGGAGGTTGAATCATGCTTATAACAAATTATCATCCGGAAGGGATGCTGCTGGATACCTTGGAAAACCAGCAGTCTCTTGCAAGTATTCAGGCTATGGAATCCGCAATGGAATCCGGAACAATTCTGGAGGCACGTGTCCTTTCCTGCGATGCAGCACATAATCTCTGGGTGAAGCTGCCGTGTATGCGCGGCGTGATCCCCCGGGAGGAGGGGGCGCTTGGCATCCGGGAGGGTGAGGTGCGCGATATTGCGCTGATTGCCCGGGTCGGCAAGCCTGTCTGCTTTGTGATCGAGCGCATTACGGAGGATGAGGAGGGACGTCCGCTGGCGATGCTATCCCGACGCTCCGTGCAGGAACAGTGCCGCGGCAATTATATCTCGCGGCTGTGTCCGGGTGACATCATTCCTGCCTGCGTCACGCATCTGGAACCGTTTGGCGCATTTGTGGATGTCGGATGCGGCATAGCATCTATGGTGCCGATTGATTCCATCTCGGTGTCGCGGATCGCGCATCCTTCGGATCGTTTCTTTGTCGGACAGATGATCCGGGTCGTTGTGCGTGGGTGGCAGGATACGAGGCTGTGCCTGTCCCATAAGGAACTGCTGGGTACCTGGGAGGAAAATGCGGCCATGTTCCATGCGGGGGAGACCACGACCGGCATTGTACGTTCGGTGGAAAAATACGGCGTTTTTGTAGAGCTGGCACCGAATCTGGCGGGACTTGCCGAGCTTCGCCAGCCGGTACATCCCGGCCAGCGGGCAAGCGTGTATATCAAGGCGATCTCGCCGGAGCGCCTGAAGGTCAAGCTGATTCTGGTAGACATCTGTGCCCAGACAGCCGAACCGGAGCCGCTGCATTATTTCATTGACAGCAGCCATATTGACAGGTGGCTGTATTCTCCTGTGGGATCTACGAAGTACATTGAGACAGTGTTCGATGGAGCGATTTCCTGATTCTGACTCCCCTCCGCCGGAGGGGAGTTTTTGTATCTTAGAAATGTCGAATAAGCACGCAAATTCGCACTTTCCGTCAAAAGTCCCCTAATCCGAAAAGAATCGGATTCATTTTTGTGCAAAACGCAGAAATTTGGCGAGTTTCGTTTTTGCTATTGAAAGGTTTTTCTGAATGGTGTATTATTATTATAGTAGGGACAAGAGCGAGAAGCTCCTGATTTCTGCGTTCATACCGGGTTCATTTTTTGTCTGCTTTTGTGACAGATCCGGGTGCATGCAATTGATCTGATTGCCTTTGTATGCAGAATTGTTTTGCTTTTTATAATTTGTTTTTTTGTTTTTGTGGATTGATTTATAAATTCAATCGGTCTGGTCTTACCTGAGTGCCGAGAGAGAGAATGGCATACTGCTGCAAAGCGACATGAACTGCGCCTTGCAGCTTTTTGACCTGTTTTTGAGGCATAATCAAAGCATATCAAATCAGATTATCAGAATATGGTCATAATTCATTGTCAGAAAATCCAGTCAAGCATAACCGGCTCCGGCCGGTCTTTCAGACATTTTAGAAAATGAGCTGTATCTGTACCACGACATTCAGACAGATACAGGTACAAGAAGAACGATAGAAAGGAACAAGAGGCAGCCAATTCATGATTTTCTCCAGTTTGATTTTTTTGTATCTCTTCCTTCCTTTGTGCCTGTGCTGCTATGCGGCTGTGCGGCGAACCAAGGACAGGAATATGGTTCTGATCCTTTTTTCCCTTTTGTTTTACGCATGGGGGGAACCGACCAGAATTGTGTATCTGCTGCTGAGTGCAGGCGTCAATTACCTGTGCGGACTGGGCGCCGGGAAGCTCGGAAAAGTCGGGCGGCGCATTGCCCTGGGAATCAGCCTGATCTTTAACCTGGGCATGATCGGCGTATTCAAGTACAGTGGATTTTTGATTGAAAATATAGATGCGATTTTCGGTACTGATTTTCCGGTTC
The DNA here is from genome assembly GCA_902783005.1 of uncultured Ruminococcus sp. Classification (GTDB taxonomy): domain Bacteria; phylum Bacillota; class Clostridia; order Oscillospirales; family Ruminococcaceae; genus UBA3855. Next base: position 9,308 of record CACZPI010000056.1, read on the forward strand.
CGGAGATTGCACAGATGGTCGGCATCAGCTTTTATACATTCCAGATCATGAGCTATGTCATCGACTGCTTCTGGGAAAAAGTGGAACCGCAGAAGGATCCGCTCAAGCTCCTGCTGTATATATCGCTGTTCCCGCAGCTGATCGCAGGCCCGATCGTCCGGTATGAAACGATCGCAGCGGAGATCGACCATCGCAAGACCAGTATTTCTGACCTGAGCTACGGTCTGTCGCGGTTTGTTGTCGGACTTGCCAAAAAGGTAGTACTTGCCGACCAGCTCTTCCGCATCGTGGATGATTCGCTTGCCCATGTTGAGAATCTGTCGGTGCTTGGTACCTGGTATGGCGTGATCATTTATTCCCTGTATATTTACTTTGACTTCTCCGGCTACTCGGATATGGCCATTGGCCTTGGACGGATCTTCGGATTCCATTTCAATGAGAACTTCAACCATCCGTTCCTCTGCAAGGATATTACGGAATTCTGGCAGCGCTGGCATATTTCCCTTGGATCCTTCTTCCGGGATTATCTGCTCCCGCTTCCGGTTTTCGGCATCCGCAATAAGTACCTGTCTCTGGGACTTGTCTGGTTCTGCACGGGTATCTGGCACGGTGCAAGCTGGAATTACATCCTGTGGGGTGTGTACTACGGTGCATTCATCCTGCTCGAGACGAAGCTCGGCAAGAAGAAAATGCGCAAGATCCCGCTGCCTGTGCGGCATATCTACAACAAGCTGGTCATCATCATCGGCTTTGGCATCTTCTATTTTGAAGACTTCTCGCAGCTTGGACTGTTCCTGCGGAATCTGACGCCGTTCAATCCGAACGGATTCTTCAGCTTCTTTGAACAGATGTCGCTGTACAACAACCTGTACCTGATCCTTGCAGCAATTCTCTGCACGTTCCCGCTGCTGGAGCTGCCGAAAAAGCTCACCGGAAAATTCGAGATCCTCAAATCACCTGTCTCGATCCTTGGTACCGTCTGCTGCACCGGACTTCTGATACTCAGCAGTATTCTTCTTGTCGATGCAACGACAAAGGCATTTTTGTATTATCGTTTCTGACAGCTTCTCTCCTCTGTTTGTTCAGAGGAGAGAATGCGCATTTGTTTTATCGTGTAAATGTTAGAAGGAGGCATCCGCATGACCCAGAACCGGCAGACTGTCAAGCCCACGGATATTGACGTAGCCGTAAAGGACCCTGAATATGAAAAGCGCCGCAAGGAGTGGCGCCTGCATGAGATCAATGTTCTGTCCATCATTGGAGTATTTCTGATCATCACGATCTTTATGCTGTTTGTTCCGCGTCCGACTGTTTCGGCAGAGGAGCAGAGACAGCTGAATGTCCGCCCGAAGTTTTCGATCGAGAGCTACCTGGACGGTTCCTTTACCAGCGAATTCTCCGCATGGTTCAACGATACCGTTCCGATGCGAAGCACCTGGAAGCATTTCATTGCCGGATTCCGTTCACATCTCGGCATTCCGTACAATGAAGCCGTTCTTCACGGCCAGCTCCCCAACGGTGACACTTCTGCGGAGGTACCTACCATGCAGACGACTGAGCCGACGGAGCAGAAAGTTCCCGGCGGCATTGTGACTGATTTTTACCATGATTCCACGGAGGCTGATGCAACGGAAGCAACAGCCACGGAAGCTGCAACCACCGAAGCCGCGACAGAGGAGGATCCCGAAGACGAGGAAGACGGTGAGATCACGGACAGCATCCTGGTTGTTAAGAACCGCGGTATCATGCTGTACGGCGGCAGCTTTTCAAAGGGCGAATACTACGCCAGCATTCTCAATGCGTACAAGTCCTCCCTCGGTGATGTCAATGTCTACTCGATGGTTGCCCCCACCGCAGTTTCGTTCTACCTTCCGAAGAAATTCGCAAGTGCATCCGCCAGTGAAACGGACAACATTGACCACATCAACGAAAATCTGAAGGACGTTACACCGGTAGATGCCTATGCGGCTCTGCTTCCGCATAAGGATGAGGATATTTTCTCCCGCACGGATCACCACTGGGCACCGCTTGGCGCGTATTATGCCGCGCAGGCATTTGCTGAGACGGCTGATGTGCCTTTTGCAGACCTTGACAGCTATGAGAAGGTCGTGAAGGAAGGCTATGTCGGTACCCTTTACGGCTTCACCAACAGTCAGGATCTGGTTGACCATCCTGAGGATTTCATCTACTATGTACCGCAGAATGACTATACGACTACCTATTACGACATTGATATGACCAACGAGCGCGAGCGTCCTCTGATGCTCAATCTCGACGGCGTGGAGCGGACAAGCTGGTACCTGGTATTCATGGGCGGTGACGAGCGCATTACCCATATCACGACGGATTGCCATAATGGCCGCACGCTCGCCATCATCAAGGACAGCTACGGTAATGCCCTTGTACCCTGCCTGACCAGTTCCTTTGAAGACATCTGGGTAATCGACATGCGCTATTTCAAGCCAAATGCGATCCGTTTCCTGAAGGACAAGGGTGTAACCGATCTTCTGTTTGCAATGAATACCTTCAGTGCAACCGGACAGAATTCCTCGAAGCTGGAAACGATCATGAATCAGTGATCTTTTGATCCGAAATTACAGAAATAAGGGGGAGAACAGCATGATTCAGGAGCTTTGCTATCCGTTTGATGCGGATTTCATCCTGACCAACCGCCGCCGGCTGCTGAAAACACTTCGTGCACAGGAGGGGGGCGTCCCGGTCAGAATTGCCGTTCTTGGCGGATCCACCACGAGCGATATCGTCAAGACGCTTGAGCTGTTTCTGCGCAATCGCGGTATTGCACCGGAATTCTGGGAATCCGAGTATGCACAGTACTGGACGGATGCGATGTTTGAGAATCCTTCTCTCGAAGCGTTCCATCCGGATCTGATCTTCATTCACACCTCTTCCCGCAATATCAAGGAATTCCCCGGTGTCCGTGATTCCCGCGAGGTCTGCGAGCATAAGCTCGAGCAGGTGTACCAGCATTTTGAACAGATGTGGGAGCGTCTGGCCTCAGTGTACGGCTGCCCTGTCATCCAGAACAACTTTGAAATGCCTCTGACCCGGCTGATGGGCAATCGTGAAGCCGGTCTTCCGCAGGGAAGGATCGACTTCCTGACCCGGCTGAACTGCCGCTTTTACGACTATGCAGCATCGCATCCGCGGTTCTATATTCACGACATCAATTATCTGTCGGCATGCTACGGACTGGATCAGTGGCTTGATCCGACGTACTGGAATCTGTACAAATATGCGCTGGCAGTCCCCGCAATTCCGGAGTTTGCCTATAATCTGAGCAATATCATCTGCTCTTTGATGGGCAAGAATAAGAAGGTTCTTGCGCTGGATCTGGACAATACCCTGTGGGGCGGTGTGATCGGTGATGACGGACAGGCCGGCATTGAGATCGGACAGGAGACCTCCGTGGGGCAGTCCTATGCAGAGCTGCAGAGCTATCTGAAGGCACACAAGGACATCGGTGTTCTGCTGACAGTGATCTCCAAGAATGATTATGAAAATGCCATTGCAGGGCTGGAGCATCCCGGCGGCGTCCTGCGTCCGGATGATTTCACGCTGATTAAAGCGAACTGGGAGCCGAAGAGCCAGAATCTGCTGGAGGCTGCGGAAACGCTGAATCTGCTGCCGGAGAGCTTTGTTTTTGTCGATGACAACCCGGCAGAGCGCGGCATTATTTCCGCACAGCTTCCTGACACGCCGACCGTTCCTTTTGATACGGTGGAGGAATGCCTGATCCGCCTTGACAGAAGCGGGTATTTCGAGGTCACCGAGCTGTCTGCCGATGATGCACGGCGTGTCGAAATGTACAAGGCGAATGCAGAGCGCCAGGCTGCGGCGGCAAAATTTGCAAGCTATCATGACTTCCTGCTCAGCATGAATATGGAAGCAGTCATCCGTGATTTTGACCCTGTGAGCCTTCCGCGCATCACGCAGCTCACGAACAAGAGCAATCAGTTCAATGTCACGACGAAGCGGTATACTGAAAGTGAAATGGAAGCCGTTTCGCGTGATCCGAAGTATGTACGGCTTTATGGCAGCCTGAAGGATCAGTTCGGAGACAATGGCATTGTTTCTGTTGTGATCGGCCGTCAGGAGGATGCGGCTTTGCACATCGAGCTCTGGCTGATGAGCTGCCGTGTCCTGAAGCGGGATATGGAGCTTGCAATGCTCGATCGTCTTGTGGAAGAGGCGCAGAATCGCGGAATCCGTGAAATTTACGGATACTATTACCCGACAGCCAAGAACAGCATGGTCAAGGAGCTGTTCGGCACCTTTGGATTCTCCCGGATCGAGGAGGACGAGAAGGGCAACACTATCTGGAAACTCGATTGTTCGGAATACACTCCGAAGAATCAGGTAATTTCGATTAAAAAGGAGTCGATTGTATGAGTAACGAACAGATCATGGAGAGACTGACCGCAGTATTCCGTCATGTGTTTGATGATGACGACATCGTCCTGACGGCGAATACCTCTTCCAAGGACATTGATGACTGGGATTCCCTTGAGCATATCAACCTCATCGGTGCAGTTGAGCGCACCTTCGGGATGCGTTTTCAGACCAAGGAAGTCTCGGGCATGAAGAATGTCGGTGAGATGGCCAAGATCATTGCGGAACGTGCAACCAAGTAAATTCCATTTTTGACACAATCAAGGGCTGTGGGGACGATATCTCCGCAGCCCTTGATTCAATGTATCAAAAAAGCCTCTGCATCATTCCGATGCAGAGGCCATTCTGTTTTATTGCGGCATAGGCGGCGGTTCCAGATCGCCGGGTACCAGTACAGGTGTATCCGGTGCAGGCGGTGCTGTCATTTCTGTCTCCTGCGGGACATAGACAGGTTCTGTTTGAGCCGGTACATATGCAGTTGTGGGAGCTTCGGTCTGCTGAGCGCGGGTCGTTTCGGTATTGCGGGGCTCGGTCGGATCCGGTGCTTCCGTAGCAGTGTTTTCCTCTTCGGTCGTTTCCTCCTCCGGCTCGGTTGTGTAATCATCCGGATTGACCGTCGGAAGGGGATTGCCCGACCAACCGCCGGTGCTGATGACGTAGCTGGCCGATCCGATGCTGGCTGTCAGCCAGACCTCAGTGCCGACGGCGGCAAGCTCGCCCTCTGCAATGCTTTGGCTCATAATGCAGTCCATGACGTAGTCGCCGTTGGATACATAGCAGATATTGCATTTCAGGCCGGCAGCCTGGAGTGTGTTGCGTGCATCATTGGCACCCATGAGTACCACGCCCGGAACGCGGGTTGTTTCCACGCCCTTGCTGACGCGCATATTGATGACAGTACCCTGCGGCACCTTTTCACCCTTGCGTACATCCTGGGACAGGACGACACCAGCGGGTGTTTCGGCATCGTAGACCGTCTCGATCTGCATGGCGTAGAGGCAATGCTCTGCAAGCAGCGCCTTTGCCTTTTCGTACTCCATTCCGACATAATCTTCCACAGTCTCTTCGATTGTGACATCCACATCCTTGCGTCCGAGCGACACGGTCAGCGTAATCACACTGCCGCGGTCAAGCCTTTTCTCAGGTGCAGCGCTCTGTACGGTTACGGTACCGGGGGCATCATTCTCAGAATTGATCTCCTTGGTCTTGACGACAAACCCCAGGGATTCCAGACGGTCAGTCGCTTCCTCCACATGCATATTGGTGACATCCGGTACATAGTTTGCCCATCCGTCACTGACGGAAAGCGTTACGGTTTCACCTTCATGCAGGACAGCACCTGCATACGGCTGCTGGGATACCACGCAATTCTCCGGGACGACCGGGTTATCCTGTCTGGCCGAGAGAATGACACGCAGTCCCATGCCTTCGAGCAGATCGACGGCCTCCTCCTGCTCCATGCACAGAAGCTCGGGCAGGATCAGCTCACCGTTTTTCGGTTCATATGCGACATCCTCAAGCTTTTCAACAGGCGGTACATCGGCAGCCTTGACCTGACGCTCGGAGAACCACTTCACAAGCGGTACGCTCAGACAAGCCAGGCAGAAGATCGCAGTCACGACCGGATTGAAAACGCGCGTCAGCAGGGAAGGCCTTGCCGATGCAGCGGCCGTTTTGACCGGAACTCTGGCGGCAGCCTTTCTGGCATGCAGCTGTACCCAGAGGTCAGAGACCGTCATGCCGGGATCATTGATGCCGTTGTGCAGCGCATTGCGGATGCTTGCCGGCAGATTTCCGCCGGATTCTGCATGATACGCAGTCTCACCGGTCAGAAGCTGCCACAGCAGCAGGCTGACAGCCTGTACATCCTCCCGCGGTGCAGGGGTTCCGTTTGCAGCCAGGAATCCGGAAAGATGAAATCCGTCTTCTGCAACGGTAATCGTTTCCCGGGAAATACCGCCGTGTGCAAAGCCTGCTTCATGCAGACCTGCCAGTGCATCGAGCACCGGTGCAGTCATATCAATGGCCTCGCGCAGCTTGTAATGATGGTCAGTCTCCGAAAGGGTCGGATCAGCCGTTTCATCCGTGACATACCAGAGCGTGCCTCTGTCTGTAAAGACATCGTGGATCACAGGCAGCGCATCTTCATCCTTCATTTTTGCGACCTGTCCGAGCCGGGCGCGTGCTCCTTCAATCACAGCGGTCAGGCGCATGGCGCTCTGTTCGCTGTACGGTTCAAATGCATGACGATCCTCACGGAATCTTGCCCAGCGCAGCGGAAGCAGCACGCACAGAAGTACCGGCTTGTCTGCCTTCCGGGCACGATAAACGGCTTCCTGACCGGTTATGGTCAAAAGATCCGTGATGATGATGTCTCCTTTTCCGCCAATATGTTCGCCGGCAGCAAAATACTGCTCATATCTGATCTTTGCGGACATCAGCGGTCACCTCCGTTCTTTAGTATGGACTCGACGGGTTTCAGTGCCGAATGTGTTTTGATGGTATCCTTGAATGCATCCCTGTGCAGCGGCAGATCGCCAAAATGCTCGGTATACATGATTTCCTGTGCTTCCTCTGTCAGCAGATAGCCCAGCCAGAGCATACCGATCCGCTGGTCATTGGCGGTTGCATCGTCATTGATGACGCAGAAGGTTTCATATTGTAACGCGATTCCGGCATCTGTTGAAACCGGGAGGATCTGTACCGCCTTTGTATTCTCGCCGTCCACCTGCGGGAGCAGGGAAGAGCTGGCGAGTACCGGAATACTGTTGTCCTGCAGGAATGCACTGAAATAATCGCCGGTTTTCTGTGCAGTGTCCTGCCCGGCAACAAGTGCTTCCACGCTGCTGTCAAAGATCGTTCCGGAAGGAAGCTGGTCGAAGCGCACCGAACCGTTCTTTTCGAGCTGGCCGATGTCGGATCCTGCGTTGTAGTAGAGCACAGGAACGCTGCAGCCGATCGGGATCGACTGGGAAAATGCAGTCATATCGGTAATGTAATGGTCTGCCAGAGAAGAGGTCAGCGGGCTGAGATCCGCAGCTCTTGCCAGAACCAGTTCATTCTGCGTATCCATGAATACTGCCGGGAGCTGCTGCTCCTGACCGATGCGGATGATGGCATCCTCGAAGGAATCATCTGCATAGATCCGGATATTGACGCCGCAGCCCGGATACTGCCGTTCAAATCCGGCAGCCAGTCTGGTATACATATCTGCAACAGCCTGTTCGTCTGCATTCTCCGGCATCGGGATCCAGACACCAATGACGCCCGGGTCTACCTCTGCATTGGCGGATACCGGAACCACACGATGCGGGATCAGGCGTACTGCCAGAATCGCGCCTGCCAGACAGAATACGCACAGCAGCAGCCCCAGGACTCCGCGCCGGGAAGCATGTACTTTCTTTGCTTTTCCGGTGATCAGTGCCGATTTGAGCGTTGCTGCATCCGGATAGGTCATGCTGAGTGCTTCGGTGACAATGGGAAAGGCAGGATCGTTACTGTCATCCGGAAGCAGCAGCTTCAGAAAGCTGACCAGGGAAAGCAGATCCTCTTCCTTTGAGCCCTCTTTTGTCAGACCGGAGGGGTCAAGCGAAAGTCGTCCCTCCGCATTGATATGCACATCCGCACCGTGCAGCTGTCCGAAATAGACGCCGCGCTTGTGCAGTGCAGCATAGGTCTCGCATAGCATGATGCCAAGACTCTGAATATAGGTCGGTGTCAGCAGCGGATCATTCTCCCAGATCGTTCCACCGGGATCGCTGCCGTCCGGAAAGTGGGGAATATCCTCAAGCTGGATACTTCCGCCTTCCTGAAGCTCAAAATCCATATTCGTTCTCCTTAAAAGAGCATTTTTCCACATCAGCCCATTGGGCACTTATATAAAGTATACCATAAACCGACCGGGATGTCAAGTAGCTGACACATGTCGGAGCGAAGTTTTACGGCAGGACTTGCATCTGATCCGGAATTATGGTATAATAAGCACACAGCATGACTTGCATCAGAAAGGCGGCGATTACATGGCAAATATGCTCGATTATCTGGACTGGCGGGGGGATGTACCGTTTTCCGCCGATCCGTTCAATGAAAATGACGCACTGGTACTGGCCGAGCTTGGGTATGTGCCTCTGGAGCATACCGTTCCGGAGAGCTTTCACGTCCGGATCCGGCTCCGGGATGCAGCACGGCGTTTCCGGAAGGATGCGGTCGGGGATTTTGACCGGATCTATTCCTTTGACACCGATTGCGAGCTTCTGCAGAAAATGGCGCATTCTGTGCGCTTCGGCAACACCCAGCTCACGGGCTATATCAACCGGATCGACAATGACGAGCTTTTGCAGTTTTCCGCACTGACCTGTCTGTTGGAGGACGGAACGACCTTCGTCAGCTACCGCGGCACAGACGGTTCCCTTGTCGGGTGGAAGGAGGATCTTGCCTTCAGCTACCTGGTGCGGACACCTGCACAGAATTATGCAGTCGAATATCTCAACGGATTCTTTACCGCGCATCCGCGTCCCATCCGGATCGGCGGCCATTCCAAGGGCGGCAATCTCTCGATGTATGCTGCCTCCTTCTGCTCGCCGGATATCCGCAGCCGGATCACCGAGGTGTATTCCTTTGACGGCCCTGGATTCCGGGATGAGATCGTGGATTCTCCGGAATACCAGAGCATGATCCCGAAGATCCGCTCCTTCATACCGGAATCCTCCTTTGTCGGCATGCTGCTGGCGACCGGACTTGACCATGCGGTGATCCGCAGCAATGAGAGCGGCATCAAGCAGCATTGCGCATATACCTGGGAGCTTTCCCGTCATGGATTGCTCCGTGCGGATGAATTGTCCAAAAACAGCATGCTCATCAACAAGGTCATGAACGGCTGGCTGGCTGATTACGATGATGAGGAACGGCGCGTTTTTGTACAGTCTGTATTCGACATTCTGGGCGCATCGGATCACGATACCTTCCGGGAGATCAACCAAAACCGCCGGAAATCGTATCCGGCAATGCTCAAAGCAGTAGCAGCGCTCAGCCCTGAACAGCAGGGGGTTCTGTTTGATGCGCTCAAGAAAATTGTACGCAGTGGAAAGGATGCCATCATGAAGCCGGATGGTGAGAAATAAACTCTCAAATTATCCGGAATGGATTTTATTTGCGCAAAATAACACCCATTTTTACAAATAATTCATGATTTTCTTACAGAAAAATGGTATAATAAGTAATAAAATATGCGTAACAGATCGCTTCTGCTGCGCCGGAAACAGGGAGGAATGTTATGACAGCACAGGAATTGCGCAGACAGAACCGGATCGTCGGCCTGATGCGTTTGAGAAGACTGCGTGTCACCATGACGATCTGGTACAGCGTTCTGGTGGTTCTGGCAATCGCGGGGATCACTGTATTTGCGCTGACCAATCATGAGCGGTCCGTGAAAACACAGGCTTCGACGCTGACGTCTTCGCTGAATGTACAGCTCAAGCAGAATCTGGACAGCTATATTTCCAGAATGGAATCGGTCGGTACGCTTGCCTTTTCCGTGGACAATGCCTACACCTACGATGCAACGGATCCGTCCAATGACGAATACGAATCCATCAACACCGAAAAGGAGATCTCCGATCAGCTTTACAGTCTGTGCATGCTGGAAAACTTTGTCGATTATGGCATTGTGTACAGCAACAACCATACTGTCGGAAAGGTTTCCAACGGTACGACAGGACTTTTCGGAAACGAACTGTACAACGACCTGGTTGCCAATATCCAGAGAGAGCGCACCGGTGACGGCTGGTTCACAGGCTATCAGGAGAATTACGACCGCATCTATTATGTCAAGCGGATCCATGACAATGCCGTGCTGGTACTGTCCTTCTATACCACGGAGCTCGAATCTGTCTTTGACAACCCGGAGACCATGAATGACATGGCCATCCGCCTGGTTGACCGCAACTACAATATCATTTACTCCTCTGAGGCAGATGAGCTTGGCAATCACCTCGATTCCGGCATTGAATCGAAAATTGCGGATATTGGCTCTGCAGCCCTGATGGATTCCGAGACACTGCTGACAGTCAATGACAGCAACGTCGGCTGGCGGATCATCTGCTCGATTCCGACAGACATCATTCTGGCTGACAGCAACCGCAGCCGTACTTATCTGATCATTGCCGCAGCGGTGGCTGCACTGATCGCCATGCTGATCGGCGGCATGTTCACCTTCCGCCTGACGAATCCGATTCGGCTGATCACAGAGAATTTCTCCTCTGAGGATTTTGCGGAGGATGAGGATACCGACGCCGGATATGCGTCTGAAACGGAGGAGGGATAATATGCTTTCATCAAAACGACTCCTGGCCGGCCTTTGCAGTCTCATGATGCTGACTGTGACCGGCTGCAGCAATTATAACAGCCCTGTGATCACCCAGCAGAGCGAACAGACAGAAATATCCCTTTCCTGGTGGGGAAACGACGGCCGTAACCAGTACACGATCGAAGCGGTTGAGGAATTCGAGCGCCTGCATCCGGATATCAAGGTCAACTGCAGCTATTCCGAGTGGTCCGGCTATGAGGCGCGGGCACGCGTACAGATGATCTCCGATACCGAGGCAGATGTCATGCAGATCAACTACGGCTGGATCTCGCAGTATTCGCCGGATGGCCTGGGCTATTATGACATCAATGACCTCTATGAGGATTTTGCAATCGAGAATTTTTCCGAGGACGTGCTCCGCTACGGCATCGTGGACGGTCACCAGAACGCCATTCCGATCGCCATGAATGCAGAAACGGTCTACATCAACAAGACGATCTATGACAAGTACGGACTGGATGTCCCGAAAACCTGGGACGATCTGTTCAAGGCTGCCAGTGTGATGAGCAAGGACGGGATCTACCCGCTCAGTGCAGCAGCCAAGTCCATGTGGCTGTATCTGATCGCCTATACCGAGCAGGCACAGCACAAGACATTCCTGAAGTCTGACGGTTCCCTGAATTTCAACGCTGCGGATTTCCAGGTCATGATTGAATTCTATAAGCGCCTGGTGGATGAAAAGGTTTTCCCGCAGGTGGATTTCTATGAGCGTGTGCAGCTCGATAATGAACTGTATGCCGGTTCTGTCGCCTGGATCAGTGATGCGCAGAACTATTTCGGAACGGCCATTGAGAACGGCCGTGAGATCGTTGCTGCGGATTATACGACGATTGACGGCAAGAATCCCGGTGAGGGCTGGTACGCCAAGCCTGCGACTATGTATGCTGTCAGCAAGAATACCGAGCATCCGAAGGAAGCCGGTATGCTGCTGGATTTCCTGATGAACAGCTCTGAAATGGCTGTACTCCAGGGAATTGAAAAGGGAATCCCCCTGAGCAGCTCTGCCAAGCGTGCCATTGAATCGGAAGGTCTGCTGACCGGCATCCAGTATGAGGCATCGCAGGTCATGGAAAACTGTGAGAATCTCAGCGAGCTGAATCCTGTGCTGGAAAAGTCCGGACTGATCGACGATTTCTTTGCCACAGCGAATGATGTGATGTATGAGGTGACCCCGGTTGAGGATGCCTGCAATGCATTTGTCGAAAAGATCCGTAATGATTATTTCTGACAAATGTCAATGAGCCATTAAGTAACCCCAAACAAAAAGCAGAACCAAATTCGATGATAATAGCGATGTGCAGTATTATAATAGCAC
>CACZPI010000057.1 GCA_902783005.1 uncultured Ruminococcus sp.
CATTGCTGCATTGTCAATAAAAACGCCATAGTACTTCTGACTGTAAATCAGAAATACTATGGCTTAAACTTCTATATGAGTATCTTTCTTATGCAGGGAGGGGAAGCACTTATCTGAGCTTTGCGCCGCAGGGCATCTTGTCGTCGGCAAACTGTACCGCGCATCCGCCGTCGGGCAGGTCGGCTGCACAGATCATGCCGTTCGATTCCACGCCGCAGAGCTTGACGGGCTTGAGGTTGGCCACGATGATGACCTTCTTTCCGATCAGATCCTCCGGTGCATACCACTGGGCAATGCCGGAAACGACCTGTCTGCCGCCCATGCCGTCATCAAGCTGTAAGCACAGGAGCTTCTTGGACTTCTTGACCTTCTCGCAGGCCGTGACCTTGGCTACGCGCAGATCCACCTTGGTAAAGGCGTCGAATTCGATCTGCTCTGCCACCGGCTCCGGCGTGAATGCCGGCTCCTCGGGCTTGATGTTCGCCGTGAGGATCGCATTGAGCTCCTCGATCTCCTTGTCCACGTCGATGCGCGGGAAGAGGATCTCGCCCTTGTGAACGGTCACATTCTGCGGGAGCACGCCGAACCTGGCGGCATTCTCATAGGTCACATCACCCTCGGCAGCACCGATCTGCCCGAATACCTTCGGCATGGTCGTCGGCATGAACGGCGAGAGAAGGGTGGAAATGATGCGGATGGTATCGAGGAGATTGTAGAGGACGGCGGCCAGACGGGCACGCTTCGTCTCATCCTTGCCGAGCTTCCACGGCTCGGTCTCGTCGATGTACTTATTGGCACGATCCACCAGCGTGAAGATGGTTTCCAATGCCTGCTTGATCTGGGTATTGTCGATGAAGCCGTCCACCTTGGCACGGATCGAGGTCGCCATTGCGATCAGCTCATCATCGACCGGTGCGCTCTCGCGTTCCGTGGGGAGCGTGCCGCCGAAATACTTGTCGGCCATGGCCACGGTGCGGGACACCAGATTGCCGAAGCCGTTGGCAAGGTCGGAATTGATGCGGTTGATGAGGATCTCATTGGAGAAATCGGAATCGGCACCGAGCGCCATCTCGCGCAGGATATGGTACCGGATGGCATCGGGGGTGTAGCGCTCGCCGAGGACGAACGGATCCACGACATTGCCCTTGGACTTGGACATCTTGTCGCCGTTGAAGGTGATCCAGCCGTGAACGGCCAGGTGCTTCGGCAGCGGCAGGTCAAGCGCCATGAGCATTGCCGGCCAGATCAGCGCATGGAAGCGCTGGATGTCCTTGGCGACCATATGCACATCGGCAGGCCAGAACTTGTCGAAATCGTCATAGCGCTCATTCATGTAGCCGAGGGCAGTGATATAGTTCGACAGCGCGTCGATCCAGACATAGACCACATGATCCGGGTCGAAGGTGACCGGAATGCCCCATTTGAAGGACGTTCTCGACACGCACAGATCCTCCAGGCCGGGCTTGATGAAGTTGTTGACCAGCTCCGTGGCACGGGTGCGCGGCTGGAGGTAATCGGTATTCAGCAGCAGATCCTCGAGGCGGTCTGCAAAGGGAGACATCTTGAAGAAATATGCCTCCTCCTCGGCATCAATGACGGGGCGGCCGCAGTCGGGGCACTTGCCGTCCTTGAGCTGAGAGGGTGTCCAGAAGCTCTCGCAGGGGGTGCAGTATTTGCCGGTGTACTTGCCCTTGTAGATGTAGCCGCGGTCATACAGCTCCTTGAAGATCTTCTGCACGGACTCGACATGGTAATCATCGGTGGTGCGGATGTAGCGGTCATAGGAGATATTCATGTAGCTCCAGAGCTTCTTGAAGATCTCGACGATGCCGTCCACATATTCCTTCGGGGTGATGCCGGCCTCGGCAGCCTTCTGCTCGATCTTCAGGCCGTGCTCGTCGGTACCGGTCAGGAACATGACGTCATACCCCTGCATTCTGCGGTAGCGTGCGATGGAATCACACGCAACGGTTGTATAGCAATGCCCGATATGCGGATTACCCGAGGGGTAATAGATCGGGGTGGTGATGTAGAATTTAGACATAGACCTTTGCCTCCTGTGTGGATTTTGCCGCCCGGGGTGCGGCAGTTATGGTTATTATACCACATTTTCGGGAAAATGTAAAGCGATTTGAAAAAATTCCCTCACGGAACGCTCCGTGAGGGAAAAACAGATCATTCTGCTGCATATTCAAATACCAGCGCATCGTCAAATTCCTCGGAACCGGTACTCCATTCTGCGGTCGTTCCCTTGAATGTCAGTGTGCCGGTGCCCTGTGTGTACTGTGTCGTCTCAGAGGCGATCGTGCCGTCGGAATGATATTCCACTTCCCTGCACATGCCGTCCTGATAGGAGATCACGATGCTGCCGCCCTGCTCCTCGCAGATTCCCGACATCGTCCATTCCACCGCGCTCATTGCGCTGCTTCCCCATCTTACCGTGATCTTCACCGTGTCATCCTGCGATGCCTCCACATACATCACGGCTCTTTCAGCCGGGTAATTGCCGTAGTAGGTGCCGGCAATATACGTCGCAAGCGGAATATCGCTCTGCGGCATCTCCCCGCCCTTTGTGAAGGAGCGCTCCATGCCGTCCATATCCACCGTGATCGTATCGCCGCTGACAGTGTACGAATAGGCAAAATCCTCGCCGGTCAGCATCCGGTCGTCCCACCGGATCGGAACAGTATCCTGAAGCCGGATCGTTCCTGTCCCGTCCGCATTCAGCGTAATCACGCCGCTGCGGGAGGAATAGACCCCTTCCGCATTGACCGGTGCCGCCGTCTCGGCAGCAGTTGTCATTTCCTGCGGGGCAGTCGTCTGCACGGGCTGCATTTCCGTGCGGATCTCGGTCTGCATCGTCGGAGTATTCTCATTCTCCGGTGCATCCGTTGCTGTCTGTACCGCCGTCGTTTCCGGAACAGCTTCGGCTTCTGCGGTATGCGCTGCTGTCGCGGACACGGCAGTCTCAGACGGCGCATCTGTCGGTACGGCTGCCGCGGTGGTATCGGTTGCAGCAGCCCCGGACTGTGCCGTCGGTTCCGGCGGCGTCAATTGACTGAAAAATCCGATCCCGGCCGCGGCGGTGCCGCAGATCACCATACAAGCGGCGATCATTGCGACACGCGTCCACTGCGGACGCCGGCTGATCTCTGTGCTGCTCCCGGTTTCGCTTTCCACATCCCCGCGGCTCTTTTCGAGCGCGTCTTGAAACATCTTTTCCATTCTTTTTTCATCTCCGGGTGGGCAGAGGTCTGCCAGCTCCTCCATCGTCCGGTCATCGGCGTGACGGAGCACATCAAAATCTGGATTGCGTTTCATGTCAGATCCTCCTTCTCCAACTCTTTCTTTAATTTTTTCAGAATCCGCTGCAGCCGCATCCGCACGGCGGGGGCGCTCATGCCGGTCATCCGTCCGATCTCCGGGGAGCTTTTCCCGTAATAGAACCGGGCAATGACAATGGTCGAATCCGGCTCACCAAGGGCACGGATGCGGGAGAGCAATTCCCTTGCCTGCGCGGCCTTCTCGTAATCGGCGGGAATGTCCGCGGCATCGGGAATATCCGTGTGATCCTCCTCGTCGAGTGACAGGGTGCTGTGTGCTGACAGCCGGTAATAGGCATTGATCGCGGTGCGCCGGGCAGCGGTGCCGACATACGCCCGGAGGCTGCCCTCATAGATGCGGTCAAACTGCCGGAATACATTGGCGAACACATCGCTGACACATTCCTCGGCATCCTCCCGGGTGCCGACGCCGGAGAGCTTCTGCCAGACAATGGCATACACATAGGACGCATATTCTTCAAACACCGCCCGGCAGCCGTCCTCGCGGCTGTGCGCCATCCGGCTGCGAAGTTCCTGCTCAGTCATGGGATCTCACCCCTTTCTGTTGGGAAGCTATGTACATTGCTTTCATCTTACACAATCCGGACAGGGATGTCAAGTGTAACGGGTTTTGCAAAAAAAATTTCCCCGCACGGTGCGAAACCGTGCGGGATGCAGTTATGAAGAATGGATTTTCAGGACTTATGCAACAGGCTCCATAGACTCCGCCATCCGCAGAATGTCCTCGGTCAGGTCGGTGTCGGTGAAAGTGGAACCCTGAATCGTGCAGAGGCAGTCCCCGTTGTCCCAAGCAAGCTGCCAGGTCGTTTGGACAGTATCCTCAAGCAGCAGGCTCTCGTCCTGCTGTACGATCAGAAAGGCCGGATGTCCGGAAACTGTCAGGATATACAGTGCAGATGGCAGCGGCTGCCATGCGTTGTTCCACACCGCATCGGACAACTGTACATTCACCTGGCATAGCGAAACATTCTGGTCAAACGTGAAATCATACATCACGCCCTTGTCCTCTTCCTCGAACTCGCGCTGGTACTCCAGAAATCTGTCCTGATAGCCGTTGCCGTTCTGGGGCAGGTTCTCCTCATACATCTGCTCCACGCCCTCCGGGAGCCATGCAAGACGGTACTGCGTTCCGATCGTGCGCGGATAATGTACCTTGCTGTTTGGCCGGATCATCCATAGTTTTCCCTCGTCCTTTTCGATCGTAAAGCCCGGGATCGTAACCTCGGTGTCATACGTCAGCACGATCTTCTCCGGTGCCGCTGTCGGCTCCGGCTCGGCCTCTGTCGGGAGCGTCTGCACCGTTTCCGCTGCCGGTGCAGATACGGCAGCTTCAGTCGGCACAGGCGGGGCGGCAGTAACAGGGTTCTCCGACGCCAGAACTTCCACAGATACAGCCGTCCCCTCTGTCGGCTGTGTCTCCGCCTCGGTCTGCATTTCCGTCGCAGCCACGGCCGGTGCAGGCACGGCGGCGGTCATGGAGGTAACAGGCTCCGTCTCCTCCGGAACCGTCTCCGATGCCGTGGCTGCCGGTGTGACCTCTGCCGTCAGCTCCTCCTCCGGCGGCGGCGCCATTCGAGAGAGCGCACCGATTCCGGCAGCGGTCGTCCCGCAGATCACCATGCATGCTGCCACAAGGGCGGCGCGTGTCCACTGCGGACGGCGGGATTCCGTGACGGTGAGCGGCTCCTCCACCGCTTCCGGATGCTTCGATTTTTCTTCACTGGCTGCAAACAGCCGCTCCATGCGCCCCGCATCCATGGCCGGGTACTCTGCCATGCGCGAAATCGCCTTGTCATCGGCATTGTGCAGCAGGTCAAATATATGCTTCATTCTCATAAGAACCTCTCCTTTCCGGGAAATGTCTCTGCTTATCGCCCAAGCCCTGCCTCCTCCAGCAGCGTCCGGAGCTTTCTGACGGCACGGTGCAGACGCTGGCGGACAGCAGCAGGGGTCATGTCCAGCATCCGCGCGATCTCCCGGGCATTCCTGCCGTGGAAATACTTCGCGAATACGATCGACGCATCCGGTTCCCCGAGGGCTTTGATCTGGTCAAGCAAGATTCTGCGCTGCTCTGCGGCCTCCGCATCCGTCTCCACATCGGATCCGTCCGGAAGCGCGGCTGCATCCTCCAGCGGAACTGCCTGCACGCCGCCGCGCAGATGATGGAAGGCTGTGATCGCCCGGTTTCTGGCCACCGTTCCCACAAAGCCCCCGATGCTCCCGACGGCACCCGCATCCACATGCCGGAATACCTCCGCGAAAATATCGCTGACGACCTCCTCGGCATCCTCCTTCGTGCCGCAGCCCCGCAGCTTGCTCCAGACAATGGTATAGACATAATTTGCATACTGCTCAAAGATCGCCCGGTGTCCGTCCCGCGGTGACGTTTTCAGCAGGCTGCGCAGCTCTGCGTCATTCATGGATCCGACCCCCTCTCTGCCGTTCTATCCTATACATTCCGCAGCGGCAGGGCAAGTGTGACACATTCCGCAAAAAATTTCCCCTCTCCGCATGTTCCGGGAGAGGGGAATGCTTTATGCCAGTATTTCTGCATTTCTGAGCTGCACATATGTCACCGAATCCTCCACATACGAGAAGAATTCCCCGGCGATCGTGATTTCCGTGCCCTCCGCCGGGTAGTCGTCCGGGAAGAGATATTCGCCCTTGCGCACGAATTCAATGCCATGCGCACAGCAGGCGGTCGCATCGCTGATGAGCACGGAGAAATATTCCTTATGCGTCGTCTCATCCTGATAATACGCAAAATTGCCCCGCGCCCGCACGGTCTTGCCCTCGTATTCCTCGGGGCGGTACACCATGTCGTAGACCTGTGCATAGACCATATTGCTGTCAAGGATCGTCAGGTCTACGTCATAGCCGTCATTGGCCGCATCAAGCGGCGCATCGGTGACAGGCTCCGGCGGTGCTGCGGTCGTTTCCGCAGTCGTATTCTCCGCTGCAATGATCCGGTCAATATTGGTCGTGTCCGCGCCCGCACATCCGGTCAGGAGCGCCGCGGCAAGGATCACGGGAAACATTCTGCACTTCCTCATGATGCTCTCCTTTCTGTCACAAATGAGATCCCCCAGAAGATCAGGAAGACCAGCAGATCCGCCGTGACAATGGTCGAGCCGACCGGAGTGGAGAACAGAATGGAGAGAATGATGCCCATGCCTGCGCAGACCACCGAGATCACGGAGGAGCAGATGATGACGCTCCGGAAGCTGCGGAATACCCGCATGGCCGAAAGCGCCGGGAAAATGATGAGCGCAGAGATCAGCAGGGAGCCGACCAGATTCATCGCCACCACAATGATGACCGCCGTAATGACTGCGATCAGAAGATTGTACAGATTCGCACGGATGCCCGTTGCCGCACAGAAGCTCTCGTCAAAGGTCACCGCAAAGATCTTGTGATAGAACAAAAGGAATACCGCAATGACAATGATCGCCATGACCGCGCACAGCGCCACATCCACGCCGCGCAGCGTCAAAATCGACGTCGAGCCGAACAGCGTTGAGCACACATCGCCGGAAATATTCGACGAGGTCGGGAACAGATTCATCAGCATATAGCCGACCGCAAGCGCCCCGACCGAGATCATGGCCACCGCGGCATCGCCCTTGATTCTGGTATGCTGCCCCGTGCGCAGCAGCAGCACCGCGGACAACAGCGTGACCGGCAGAACGATCCACATGCGGTTTGTCAGTCCTGTGACAGCCGCGACCGCCATCGCACCGAATGCCACATGCGACAGGCCGTCACCGATGAAGGAAAAGCGCTTGAGCACCAGCGTCACGCCAAGCAGCGACGAGCACAGCGCAATGAGCAGGCCGACAATGAATGCATACCGCACAAAGGCGTAATTCTGGAAATAGGTGACCAGCTTTTCAAGATATTCCATCTTCTGCACCTCCCTGTACGGCCAGAAAGCTCTGTCCGACGCGGCTGGAACGGTAATCCTCCACTGTGCCGAAGAAAAGCTGCCGGCGCGATCCGATGTGCAGGATGTGGCTGGCATATTCCACCGCCGCACGCACATCATGGGACACCATGATAATGGTGATGCCCTCCTGATTGAGTCTGGCGATCAGCTCATACAGCTCCATCTGTGCCCGCGGGTCAAGGCCGGTGACGGGCTCATCGAGCAGGAGCATTTTCCGGGTCGCACACAGCGCCCTTGCCAGCAGGACTCTCTGCTGCTGGCCGCCGGACAGATCCCGGTAGCAGCGCCCCGCGATCCCGTCAATGCCAAGCTGCTGCATGGTCGATTCCGCAAGCTGCTTTTCGTCGGCATTGTAAAAAGGACGCAGCCCCATCTTCGCAATGCAGCCCGAGCGCACGATCTCCCGCACCGATGCGGGGAAATCCTTCTGCACCACCGTCTGCTGCGGCAGGTAGCCGATCTCCTTGGCGCCGACACCGCACCATTCAATTTCTCCGCGCACGGGCGCACGCAGGCCGAGAATGGCCTTCATCAGGGTGCTTTTGCCCGATCCGTTTTCACCGAGGATGCACAGGTAATTGCCCTCCTGCACCTCAAAGGAAATATCCTCTGCCACAATGCCGTCCTCATAGCCGAGGGAGGCATTCACGCAGCGAAGCTGTGTACTCATGATTCCAGCGCCTCTTTCAGTGTTTCATAATTCTGCTGCATCACATCGAGATAGGTCATGCCGTCCGAAAGCTCCTGTGCTGTCACAGACTGCAAAGAATTGAGGGTAATGATCTTCTGATCCTGCGTCTTCGTGCTGCGGATCACGGCATCGGCAATGGAGCAGTCGGAGCCTTCGATCGTGCAGACAAAGGACAGTCCGAGCTCGTCGGTCTTTTCTGCCAGGAAGGCGATCGTTTCAAAGCTGGCCTCCGTTTCCGCGGAGCAGCCGGAAAATGCTGCATAATAGGAGAATCCCAGTTCATCGGTCAGATACCGGAACGGGAACCGGTCTGCAAAGAGCAGCACCGCGCCGGGATGCGCCTCGGCAAGGCCGCAGAATGCTTCATCCAGGCCGGTCAGTGCTTCGGCATAGGTCTGCCGGTTCTGCCGGTAGAGGTCGGCATGGGCGGGGTCGGCGGATGCAAGCGCGGATTCAAACAGCGCTGTCGTCTGCACGGCGCACCGGGGAGACAGCCAGAAATGCTCGTCATATTCCGGCGCTTCCTCCTCGCCTTCCTCCTCCTCGGCCTGCATGCCTTCGACGGTTTCCTCCTCGAGCACATCTGCACCGAGCGCATCGAGCACGGCGATCACCTGCCGGGAATCCCGGTGCGTGCCGGCAAGGGCATCATCGACCCAGGTATCGGATTCGCCGCCGACATAGACGAAAATATCACAGTCAGCGATCTTCACAATATCATCCGCCGTCGGCTGGTAGCTGTGCAGATCCGAGCCGTTCCCGGCAAGGCAGGTCAGCTCCACATCCGGCACATCTTTGGTAAGCTCCCGCATCCAGTCATATTCCGGGAAGATCGTGCAGACGATGCGCAGCTTGTCGGCTTCCGGCGCGTCCTGCTGTGGGGCACAGCCGGTCAGGAGCAGCATTCCGGCTGCGGCTGCGGCGAGTAGTTTCTGTAATTGCATGGGTTGCCTCCCTCTTTATATCCGAAAATGAAAATCAATCTCAATTTCAGATTATAGCACATTTTCCGCAGAATGTCAAGGGGAAATGCGAAAAAAATGCCCCCTTCTCCGCATAGGAGAAGGGGGCTGATCCTTACAGCGTCACGGTATTGGCGGTGAACATCGGGAACTGTGATTTTGCAGCAATATCGGTGACTGCATCGCGGATCCGGTGCAGGATTTCCGGGGCATTGGTGTCGGCGCGGTCAAAGAATTCCGTTTCGCCCGGAATGGCCAGCAGCGGCAGATCCCGCTCGGTCACGGACAGATACGGCAGCGCTTCCTCCGTGTGTCCCTCATAATACAGGAGCGTTCCATGGTAGACATGCAGGACAAATTCCGCAGTCGTCCCGACGGATCTCCCGTGATAGGGCGCATCTCCCGGCTGCGCGGGATCTACGATATGAATGCGGATCCTTTCGTCTGCATCCGCGAGCTTCTCACCGTCTGTGACAATGCCCAGATAATCGAGCAGCAGCCGCGGGGAGAGCTTGACAATGATGCTGTTGCGGCTGCGAATGGCAGAGCCGTTGTGTTCCGGCTCGCGCAGCTCCTTTGCTCCGGACAGGTAGGCATTGCGCCAGACGCTCGATTCTGCCTGATAGCCAAGCTGCTCGAAGGCATCGGCCTGTAAATAACGCGCCTTCAGATTCTGCGGATCGGTATAGACCACATACCCAGCCGCCTTCGCTGCCTTGTCGTAGCGCCCGGCAGCGAAATCACGCTCCGCCAGCTCCAGCACGCGCTCGGCAGACCCGGCATATTCCACAAACAATGCCGCCTCCTCCGGCTCTGTCAGCGGATTGATCTCATTGGGATTGGCATTCCAGAAGCCGAGGTATTTCGTGTAGACCGCCCGCGAATTGATCTCGGGGGAGCCGTAATACGGGCGGGTGTACCAGTTGCGTTCAAGCCCCTCCGGAATGGAGATGAGCTTTGCCGTTTCCTTCGCGGTCTTGCCAAGGCTGGCATACAGCAGCGTCCGGTCATGGATGTGCTTGTAGATCGCCGCGGTATTGCGCAGGTAATCCTCGACCCCGTGCGGCTGCTCCGGGGTATTGTAATGCGGCCAGTTGTGCGCCTGGAATACCACATCCGACTGCTTGCCATAGCGTTCGAGCGCTTCAATGGTAAAGCGCCACCATGCCGCGCTGTCCCGGAGCTGTGCCCCGCGGATGGGGTAGAGATTGTGCAGCGTGCCGGAGCAGTTTTCGGCTGCCCAGAAGGCACGGTATTCCGGGAAATAATTGTTCATTTCCGCCGGTGCCTCGGTGCCGGGGGTAAGCTGGAAGACCACCTCCAGACCGTCAATGATCCGGGTCGTGTCCTCTTCAATGAAATCCGTCGGCCGCACATAGGCGCTGCTGCCTCTGCCGCCGGGGACACCGATGCCGGCAGAGACCTTGCCCTGTGCGCCGGGGGTCAGCCCGAATCCGAACTGATACCGCGCACGCCAGCCCATCGCATGGCCGGCAAAGACATTCTCCTTGACAGTCTCCTCGTCGAATCCCGCCGGAACGATGACCGGGATCTTCCCCTCGGCCGGATCGCCGGTCTGCTCCTCGGAGACAACGCCTGCCACGCCGCCGAAATGATCCCCGTGGGAATGGCTGACAATGACGGCGCGGATGCGGTCACGCACCGGCTCTCCAAGCGCCTGCTCCAGCAGCTCGAGCGATGCGGCGGCGACCTCCGGAAAGCTCGTGGCATCCAGCACGATCCATCCGGTCTTGCTCCGGATCACGGTCAGATTGGCAATATCCAGTCCGCGCACCTGATAGATCTTGTCCGGCACGACCTCGAATACGCCTGCCAGCGCATTGGATTTTCCGTTGAGCCAGAGGCTCGGATGCACGGTGTCCGCCGCCGCATCCTGCCGGAGAAATGCATAGTCGGCGGTATCGAATACCACCCCGCCCTGTGCATCACGGACGGTATAGTTTTCCAGCGGAAGGATGCAGTGCTGCTTTGCAAGGGCATATTCCGCATTGTCAGTATGTGTCAGATCCAGCCCGAAGCGTTCGGCAAAGCGCCGATGGATCTCCCGGGTCTCCGCCGAAGCGGGCTTCTGCTGTGCGTTCCATTCAGACATGATGTACTCCTTTCAGATGCGTTCGAGCGTCGGCGGATCCCAGTTTCCGCCGATCGTCTGCTCATCCGGCCAGTAAATGCGGATGGCAAGTGAAAAATGCTCCTCCTCCTGCGGGGCAGGAAGCCAGTTTGCCGTTTCTCCGGCGGGTGCAGCGGCAGAGATGAAAATATCCAGAGAGCCGTCCGGATTCTGCTTGATACGGCCGCTCTCCACATCGTAGGTATTGACCGAGAAGCGGTCGATCGGATTCGGCACCGGATAGCGGCTCGGCTCGCCGTACAGCGTCAGCGACCAGAATACCGCTGCATGCGGGTATCCGTCGGGGGCAATATGCAGCCGGTAGGAATGCTGATTTGTCAGGAGCCCTCCGTCATGATCCGTGTAGGTCGTCACATAGGCGCTGTCCGCAATGAGATTCGCGCCCCAGCCGGAATAGGCCGTCTGCGCACGCTGCAGATAGTCCGTCCCGTAGCTTCCGACACCGCCGAGAATGGCTGTCCATCCGTTTTTCTGTTTGAAATAGGCAGGGTTGCGGCCGTTCTTCACGACAAGCGCCAGTGCTTCGCGCCGTCCCTGCTCCAGAGCCTTCTGCTGTTCGGGGGTGAGGGCATCCCAGTCAAAGCCCGGTGTGATGCCGAGCGCTGCGGCATAATTGAGATATTCCGGATCCCGGATGGGATTGTGCGCCGCAAGCTCTGCAAACAGCGTGAAATAGTCCCGCGCATCCAGCTCCTCCGCAAAGGCCGAGGGCGTTCTTCCGTCCGCGGCAGGAACGGGCTGCACGCGTTCCGGATACAGCGGGCGGATCGTGATGCTGTCCTGAAGGCGGTTCACCAGCGGATAATCCTCGCTGCCCCGTGTTTCGATGCGCAGCAGGATCGAATTGAGCGAATCGGGCAGCCGGATGATCTCATACCCCTCATACCCGGCGGGAACGGGATCCCCCTCCAGCAGCAGCAGGTAATCTCCCGCCGCATGCTCCGGTGTCCGCGTCCCGAAGGTCGCCACGACATTGGTATACGCATCCATGACGGGGAACAGGTAATACCGCTCCCGGATCTCCGGAATGTGTACCAGATAGGGCGTATTGGCAAGCTGTGTCCATGCAAGGGAATACAGCGTATCCATATTCAGCTTGACAATGCGCTTTTCCCGGTCGTCCGGAAATTTCCGGAAATGCTCGAAGCCCTTGTCATCCGCGCCGCGGTGCGTGCCCTCCGTCACGATCAGGGGGAAGGCATAGATGTACAGCTTCTTTGCCGCTTCTGTCAGATGTCCCACAGTGACCACTCCTTTTGTCTGAAATGTCCGTGAAGCTGCAATTTTCATCGCAGCTTCAGGAAAATTCTGTTATCCAAGTACGTCGCTCTTCTTCACCGAGACAACGCACGAATCAATGCGCTCGTCCTCATCCTCCTCCGCGCTGCTGCCGGTGGAAAGACTGCGGTCGGGGTTGACGCCGGGAATGGTCGTCACCTTGCCGAGTCCTGCACCGACCAGCGAGCCGGGGACACGGAATGTCTCGATATTGACGCGCTCTATGCTGATCTCCTCCGGCCTTTCCGCCTGCGGCACCCAGTCATAGGGGACGCGGTAGGCGCGGTAGACCATGTTGTTTGTGAATTTCCCGAATTTCGTCGTGAAATACGGATTGATATACTCCCAGACGATCTCATGGTCAGGCGTGACCTCGATCAGCCGGCCGTCGGAGCCTTCGGTAATGAGCGTATTGCCGTTGGGAAGGCGCTGTGCGGCACTGATATAGGAGCTGTAGAATTTGGAGGCATCCGAGAAGAGGAAGAAGCCTGCCTCCAGCGGGGTATACTGCCAGGTGATCTCCAGTGTCACGGGATTGAACTGCAATACGCGGGAATAATCGCGGTGTGCATTGTTCACGCCGTCTGCCGAGGCCGGATTCGGAATGCCGTAGCCGCCCATGCCGCCGTTGTCAAAGACGAGCAGATCGCCTTCGCCCGGCAGCCCCTTTGGGATCATGTGCAGATGGTGCTGCCCGATGATCCAGCCGAGCTTGCGGGTCGCCTCGTTTTCATTGAAATCCGGGCCGAGACGCCAGACGATCCGTCCGGTCGCCTTCTCGATGATGGCAAGGATATTGGAATTTCTGGCATCAAAGATGATATTGTCCGGGTGGAAGCGCGTGTCGCCTGCATCATACCACTTGTTCTCGCCAAGGGTGGAGAAATTGTTAATGTGCATCCAGTCGCCGCCTGCCTCGCCGTGCAGGCCGGGATTGCGGTAGAGCGTATTCTTCGCCGCTTCATCAAAGCCCAGCTCATCGAAATGGTCGCTTGCACGCCAGCTCCAGAGGATATTGCCCTCCCAGTCCACCTCAATGATCTTGTCGTCAATGAGGCGGTGGCTGGAAATGGCGTGGTTGTATACATTCTCATGCGTCAGGATCAGCGTGTTGCCGGAGCGTGTCTTCGGCTCGCCGCCGGGGTAATAATACCCGACCGTGCTGCCCTCGCGCTGGAAATCATGATGCTGCCGCGCCATATACCGCGGCTCCTTCCCCGGATCCGCCACCAGCTCCGTGCGGTCGAATTTCCAGACGATATTGCCGTCCCAATCGACCTGCACCAGATCAAGCTGATCCTGGTAGGCATATTTTCCCGGACGGGTGCCGGTCGTGCCGATCACCTCGCCGCCGGGCAGCAGCTTGTTCGGAAATCCGCCCAGGCCTGCCCAGAGCTGCACCTCGCGGCCGTTCATGTCGATCAGCAGCGCACCCTTTGCGGACGGGAAGATCGTATAGCCGTTCCAGGCACGCTCCTTGTCATAGACCAGCGTACCGGTCGCAAATACACTCGGATAGCCCATTGCTGCCCCTCCTTACTTGTTGTAGGTCACATTGTCCGGGAAGGCGATCTCCGCTGCGGAGGTGTCGATGAAGTCCCGGATGTTGTAGGCGGTATCATATTTTCCCTCGCCGTATGCCCAGGCATTGACCTCGTCAAGATGCGCGGCGCCTGCCTCGGTGAAGCCCAGCTCAAAGGTGTAGGATGTCCAGGATTCCTTGAAATCCTCAGCATCCAGGCCGAATTTTGCCTCCACGCGGGCTGCCGAATCCTCCAGATGGTCATTGATATATGTTATGCTCTCCCCGAGGGCACGCAGGTAATTGGCCAGATCCTCCTGGTGGGCGGCAAGGTACTCACGGGTGGTCGTCAGGTAAATGCCGGTCTTGATACCGATGTCCTGCGAGCTGGCCGCCAGCACCCAGCCGGATTCCTCAAAGCGCTTGGCATTCGCGCCGGAGGCCACGACTGCCGTGCCGCCGCCCTGCTGTGCCAGGGCAATGCCGGTCTGCATGGAGTCGATCTGGACGACATTCTGCTTGGCGGGATCCAGGCCGATGTAGGTCTGTGCCTGCCAGTTGTAGTATTCCCAGACAGTGCCGATCTGTGTCAGCCAGCCCTCGGTGCCGTCTAAGGATTTCAGATCGCCGGCATATTCCGGCGGGACATACAGACCGCCGTTGTTGGTCTCATTCAGCGACAGCTCGGAAAACAGCACCAGATTGGTCGCATCCAGCGTATTGCCGATGCGGTTGACGGCGGCGAAATCCGCCAGGATGCCGGTGTCCTCCGTGCCGTTGGCAATGGCGTCGATGGTATTGATGCCGGCAGCGTATTCATTGGTCTCAGCGTAAATGCCGTACTTCTCGAAAATGCCCTCCTCGGTGCCGATGTACACGGCATACTGATCCGGCAGGCCGGTCATGAGGCCGACGCGGACGGTGTGCAGGTCGGAGGCGGCTTGCTCCGTCGTGCCTGCTGCATTGGCAGCGCATCCGGTCAGCAGGCCGACAGCGGCGGCAAGTGCCAGGGCGGTTACGGTTCTGAATGTCTTTTTCATGATAAATCCTCTCCTTAATGTCTGTGTCTGTTATCTGACACCGAAATGCTTCAGTGTCCGTTTACCGATGAATTGCAGCAGCCGGTCGGCAGCAAAGCCGATGACCGCCAGTGACAGGATGCCGGCGAATGCCCATCCGGTCTTGAAATACAGCTTTGAGCTGTTGATGAGGTAGCCCAGACCGTCATTGCCGACAAGCATTTCGGCGGCGACGATGCAGATGATCGCGGAGCCGAGACCCAGCCGGATGCCGGTGTAGATGTTCGATACCGCAGAGGGTACCATGACGGTGAAGAAAATGCGTGCTTTCTTCGCGCCCATACACGATGCCGCTTCAATGAGGGAGGCATCCGTGGAGGCCACGCCTGCAATGGTATTGACGAAGATCGGGAAGAAGGATGCATAGAAGATCAGCGCGATCTTCGACTGATCCCCCACGCCGAACCACATCAGGAACAGCGTTGTCAGCGCAATGGCCGGGACAAACCGGAAGAAGCTCAGGATCGGCTCGACCAGCCAGCGCACCGGGGTAAAGCTGCCGACCACCAGGCCAAGCGGCACGCCGACCACAACGGCCAGCGCCCAGCCGCGGATGAAGCGCCAGACGCTTGCGGCGATGTCTGCCCAGAGGGTGCCGTTCTGGATGAGCGTCCACATGCTGTCGAGTGTTTCCTTCGGGCTTGGCAGGAAGTATTCGTCGTAGGCAAGCGAGCCGAGTCCCCAGATCGTGAGAATCAGGATCCAGGAGAGAATGCCGCTGCGCAGGACTTTTTCCACGGCACCGGGATGCTGCTTTGTATTCGTATCCATGCTGCCGCCTCCTTAAATATAGTACAGATCCGACTGATCGAGCGCCTTGTTGGTGATGATCTCGGTGCTCGTCTCATCGAAGGTGTAAAGCTGCCGGATGAAGACCTTGACCTGGTCGCCGCGCCGGAGTGCCTGCCCGCCGAGGGGATAGCGCCCGGTCACGGTCATGCCGCCGATGTCCACGCGGACTTCATAGCTGCTGCCGCGGAAGCATACCTCCGTCACGGTGCCGTCCTCCATCGACGATTCAAAGTCGTGATGGCCGTCATCGGTGAATTTGTGAATTTCAATGAATTCCGGCCGGATCACGGCATTGTGCTTGCCCTTGACATGCTCGAAGCCGCGCAGCCGGCTGTAATGCGTGATGACATCCGACTGTCCGATGAACTGCGCCACAAAGGGCGTTTTCGGATGCAGGTAGATCTGTGCGGGATCCCCGACCTGTTCGACGCGCCCCTGATTCGTAATGACGATCTCATCGGCGACCTCAATGGCTTCGTCCTGGTCGTGCGTCACAAAGATGCTTGTAATGCCGATCTTGTCGATCGTCTGCCGCAGCCATGTCCGCAGCTCCTTGCGCACCTTCGCATCAATCGCCGCAAACGGCTCGTCAAGCAGCAGCAGCTCCGGATTCGGTGCCAGCGCCCGCGCCAGTGCAATGCGCTGCCGCTGTCCGCCGGAGAGCTGATCGGGATACCGCTTTTCCAGTCCCGGCAGCCCCACCAGATCAAGCAGCTCCCTGACCCGGTTCTGAATGAATGCCTTGTCTTTTTTCTGAATGTTCAGGCCGTAGGCAATGTTCTGGTATACATTCAGGTACGGGAACAAAGCATAGCTCTGGAACACAAACCCGATGCCGCGTTCATTCGAGGGCAGGTCGTTGACCAGCTTGCCGTCAATGTAAATGTCACCGGAATCCTGGTGCTCCAGCCCCGCAAGCATCCGCAGGATCGTTGTCTTGCCGCTGCCGGAAGGCCCGAGCAGACCGATCAGTTTTCCCTTTTCGATCGAAAAGCTCACATCATCCGAGGCCTTGAAATCACCGAAGCTCTTGTGGATGTGCCGTAGCTCAATATACATGGTGTCACGCCTTTCTGTTCTTTATATCATATTATGCTGATAGGTTTTATATGTTTACTGCGATCTTATGATACCATGTTTTACAGGATTTGTCCAATACCTTCTGCTGATTGCCGGTGATAGGTTTCTCATATAACCGGAATGCATTGACACGGCGGGGCGGGAGTGCTATAATACAGAAAATTGATGCAAAGGAGATGGACAGGATGTTCACTGAGATCACCCCGGAAAATTTTGAGGCGGTGCTGCACGGGACGCCCGGCGCACTGGTGGTGGAATTCTATTCCCCGACCTGCGGCCACTGCAAGCGCACGGAGGCAGGGCTGCGGGAGCTGGAGGAACCGCAGGCGGCATTTGCAAGGCTCGATGTGCTGGCACATCCGGAGCTTGCCGAGCTGTACGAGGTCACGAATCTGCCGACGCTGCTCTTTCTGAAGGACGGCGAGCTGAAAAACAAGCTCATCGGCTACACCCATCCGCTGGTGGCTGCCGAAGAGATCCGCAAGCTGCTCTGACAAATGCAAAGCACCCCTGAAGCACGATGCTTCAGGGGTGTTTCTTACAGGTGCCGTATGGCCTGTCAGCTCTGCTCGCTGACCAGAATGGAGGCGCGTTTCTGGATCATTGCCGCCGTTTCCTCCGCGCTGCGGTCACCGGCGAAATACATCTGCGCTTCCTCGTAGACGATCGCGGTGACCTGCTCACTGATGCTGCGCAGCTTGTCACAGCTCCGGATGTACGCTTCGACCGTGTCGCGCTCTTCCTGTGTCATGGGGTAGATCTTGCTGCCGTCGTCCTCGTAGTATTCCGCATCCGAACGCCCGTCAAACATGATGTACATGCAGTCGTCAAGCTGCTGCTCAAAGGTTTCATTCAGGAGCGAGAAGCCGCCCTGTGCCATGAAGGCGCCTTCCTTCGTGCCGGCTGCGCTCAGGTAGAAGCGCAGGAATTCCCATGCCTCCTCCGGATGCTTGCAGGCGCTTGTAATGGAAAGCATTCCCATGGCCTCGACCAGACCGCCCTTGCCGTCTGCGGAGGGATAGCCGACCAGTGTCATGTCCTCGCCAAGATCGCCGTAGCGGGCATATGACCACGAGGATGCCATGCCGCCTTCATTCGGCAAGAGGGCGAGGCTGAGCAGATAATCCTCATCGTGCTTGTAGCGCATGTAATTGTCCAGGTGCCACTTATTGAATTTGTCCATGGCATCCTGACTCTCATAGTCCTTCGGCGGCTCGGCAACTTCCGAGGGGTACCGCCCGCAGAATTCCAGCATCCGGATGAATTCCGGGGAATCAAAGCGGCATGTGCCTGCCTGCTCGTCCACGAAATCCGTTCCGTACAGCAGCATACCCAGGATCTCCTCCTGTGAATGCCATTTGAGCTGATCCTCTCCGGCATCGGCATACAGATCCATCAGATCGTCCATTGTCCAGTTTTCCTTGTCGCAAAGCCGCGTTTTGACGGCCATCGTGTCGATCGCAAAGGAACCGGGCAGCGCATAGACAGCGCCGTTTTCCGCCTGCATTGCCGTCAGGATATTCGGCAGGAGCGTGTCGCGGTTGAACCCCGGATCGGTGTCCAGGAAGGTATTCAGATCGAGAAATGCCCCGCGCACGCCAAGCTGCCGGATCAGCTCCGGATCGTCCAGGATTACCAGATCGGGCGCATTGTCGGAAATAATATCCAATTTCAGCTTGTCGTACATCTGCCGGGTGACCTTCTCGCTGTCCTCGGCATCACGGAATGCTTCCTCATCCCAGTAATCCACCAGCTCCACACGGAAATCATGGCTGCGGTTGAATGCCCGGAACTGCGCCGTATCGCCTGCCCCGACAATGGCGATCCGCAGCGTGACCGGGTCGCCGATCTCGGATTCATATTTGCGCGTCAGGCGGTAGAGCGCAGGCTTCTCGTCATAGGGCGAATACGCCGCAAAGCTCCCATCCTCCATGGCACAGCAGTACATCAGCGGCAGATCGGAGGCACTGTAATCAATGACCGTTTCGAGCGTGCCGTCCGGCCGGATGCCGGTGAGGCCGTTCTGACCCGGCAGGAATGCGGCATATTCCCCGCCGCCGCTCAGGAAGTATTTGCTGACGGATTCCGCGCTGTAGATCGCTTCCCCGACCGTCCCCGCCGCAAGATCAACCGGGTACAGCTCATTCAGATAAAGGGGATCTCCCGGCTGGGTGCCGGTCTGCCAGAGGTACAGGGTGCCGTCACCGCCGGTCACAAGCCCCTGGGAGCTGACCGCGTCGAGCCGCTGCGGGATCTCACAAAGCTCCCGGAGGCTGCCGTCCTCCGCAATTTGCAGGATGAAGCCGGTTCCGGTGAGCATGAGCAGTCCGTTCTCCGGGTGCCAGAGCATCTGATAGACGGTAAAATCCTCCCGGTATTCCTCAAGCCCCGTGACCGGTGCATACCGCAGGAGCGTGCCGTCCATGGCATTTTCGCACAGGTAGAATTCATTCTGCACATCGGCATTGTAGGTGTCCCAGTCATAGTTTTCATAGGCTTCCGGATCGGTGTTGTAATCCGGCGGCGGCTCCATGCCGCTGTGGTAGTCAAGCTGTGCAATGCTCCAGACGGTTTCCTCCCCGAATACCGGCACAGAACCCGCATAATAAAACCCGTCATGCGCGGCAGGCGGCGTAAGCACCGAGGTTTGCAGATCGGAGCCGTCCGGCTGCATGGAGAGGATGCGTACCTGATTCGTCATTGTCCAGAGCGAAGCGCGGATCCTTCCGCCGGTTGTCGAAATATCGGTGAAGCCCGACGGTTCGTCTGCCTGCCAGAGTGTTTCCGCGGAGGCAATATTGGTAAGGGCGCCGGATTTCACCGGCTCGGTCAATGCCTGCGTTTCGGCAGACGGCTCCCTGCTTTCTGCCGGTGCCTCGGCAGGATCGGCTTTCTGACACCCGCACAGCAGCAGCATTGCGGCGGTGAGGGCGGCCACAGTTCTTTGCAGTTTCATGATGATCTCCTTTATTCCGCCTGCGTATAGGGCAGGCCGGTCTGATAGCTTGTCACGAGCATCCAGCTTTCCGCATCGAGCCGGTACTGCACTTCGATCGTCACCGGTTCACCGGGGTTCAGGGCAATGCCGGTGCGGGATGCACGGGATCCCTCCGGAATGGCAATGCTGCACGGCTGTACGGCATTCCAGATGCCGCCGGATTCTTCCGTTGCCGCCATGAGATTGTCGGCCAGGAAGACAGACGGCGCATCCGCGGAAAGCGTGATCTGTGCATAGCAGATCCCGTCCGCATGTCCGGCGGAATCCACCGTCATGGTCACCGCTGTCCCGGCATTGCCGAGGCGGTAGGTCTCCCCGACGGCATGCACCGGCGAATCCATCGGTACGGCATTCGTGGTGTCGATCTGCTCCGGCGGACGCATCCGCGACAGGGCAAATCCCCCGGCCAGCGCCCCGCAGCAGACCAGCAGGCAGGCTGCGACCGTTGCCGCATAATGCATCCGGGAAACGGTGATCGCGGGCTTTTCCTCCGGTGCTTCCGGCGCTGCGAGTCCGGATTCGAGCCGGGCAAGAATGCGCGTTCTGTCTGCATCCGTCAGTCCCGGATGCTTCTTTGCAAGCCGCACGGCGGTATCTTCGTCCAGGTGCCGCAGCACCTTTCGGATGTCCTGTTTTCGCATATGCCTACCTCCAATCCTTGAGCGTTTCGCGCAGCCGTTTGAGTGCCCGGTGGCACCGTACCTGTGCGGCATTCGCGGTCAGCCCGACCATGCGGGCGATTTCCGGTCGTAATAGTATTTCTGGATGAGAATGGTCGAATCCGGTTCCCCGAGGGCTTCGATTTCGCGGAGCAAGCGGCTCTGCAGCGCCTTTTGCTCGACGTCCTCCTCCACATGCGTTTCCGACGGCTCCGGGGCATCCTCCAGCGGAACCGTGCCCCGTGCCCGGCGGCCGAGGGCTGCGCTGTAATTGAGCGCCCGGTTGCGCGATGCCTGTCCGATGTAGGCACGCAGGGAATCCGGTTCGATGCAGCCGATATGCCGGATGATCTCCAGGAGTGTCTCCACGAGACAGTCCTCCGCATCCTCCCGGCTGCCCCGGTCACGCAGGATGCGGAAAATAATGGCGTACATATAATTGGCATAGGTATCGTACAACGCCGCATGACCCCGCGCCGGGTCTTCGCGGATGAGCGCACACAGCTCCTTGTCCGTCATTTGCATCCTCCTTTCCGGTTTCATTCTATACAGACAATTGGACATGACAAAGTCTTACAGAAGATCTCAAAAAATTTTTTTGCAGCAATCGAACTCCCCGGACAAAACGCCCGGGGAGCCGTTTTTCTCAGTGATCCCTTACATCAGTGTGATTTTAGTATACCATGCTGCAATACAAAAGTCAACCCGGATACCGGGCATTTTCCATTGGTGTCATTCTGATGATGCATTATCTGTTCCGCAGACCGGCGGCTTCATCCTCCTTCAGCTCACCGCCCATCTGGGCAAGCATATTCCATGTCCGGCAGTCCAGCCGTCCGGTCACAGGCAGGCCGCAGATCCGCTGAAACGGCTGCAGGGCGCGGACGGTATCGCCGTCAAGGATCCCGGTGACGGCGCAGCACGGGAGATTGGCGTATTTCTCCGACAAGGCCGCCAGCACCGCCTGTGCGACCCGCACGGTATAGCATTTCTGGCCTTCCTGCACCTCCCAGCCCGGTGCATCCGGGTACACCGGCAGGGGCGCAGGGGAAAGGGCGATTTCCTGATAGACCGCCGCGATCTTTTCCCAGGTCGCGCCGTTGACCTCGCCTGTCACCTGCAGGCCGTAGAACTGCTGGAATGCCCGGACGGCCTGCGCGGTCGCTTCCGTATAGACCCCGTCCGGGATCACAGCCGGAATCGCGGGATTCTGCATCGAAATGCCGCGCAGCATTTCCTGTAATTCAAAGATATGCGCCTTTTCCTGCGCGGGTGTGTATGCCATCGCTGTCCCTCCTTATCGGATCGTATAGCCCGGATTCTGGTACGGCCGCTTGGCATAGCCGAGCCGCAGATCCGAATACAGCCCCGCAATGCCGTCCCATGTCACCGCACCGACCACGCCGTTCGGCGTCAGCCCCGCATACCGCTGGAAAGCCGTCACCGATGCCCTTGTCAGCGGCCCGAAATACCCGGTATCCCGCACCGCCGGGATCTCCGGGATCGTCCGGCTGATATAGGTCAGGTATTGCTGGAGAATGCGGACGTCCTCGCTTGTGACGCCCTCCTGCAGCACCGAACCGGGGTAGAGCTGCGGAATAAATTCTGCATTCTCCCGCGGGATCGACTGGCGGATGCCCATGTAGGCGCGGTACAGGTCATTCCAGGTGGCTTCGTCCACGATCCCCGTCTGCGGCAGCCCGTAGACCTCCTGGAAGGAACGCACCGAGCGCTCGGTCTGCGCGTCATATGTCCCCGTGATCTCCACCGGCAGCACCGCTTCATAATACGCGCCGACCACCGCAAGCGCGTATTGCAGCCCGCGCACCTGCTCCGATACCAGATCCGGCGTGAGCGGCTCCTCGAACTGCGAGGGGAATTCCTGCCGCGTGATTCCTTCGGAATCGAGCTCTGCAAGGCGCTTGACGCTGGTATAGATGTAGGCGATGCGGTACCATGTCGCCTTATCGACCGCCCCGGTCACAGGCAGGTCGAATACCTGCTGGAATACCCGCACCGTCTGCTCCGTGGCAGCATCGAAATTCCCCGAAGCACTGGGGATCTTGGGGATCGCCGGGTAATTCCGGGAAATGCGGTTGAGCTGGATCTGGATGGTCTGCACAGCCTTCCCCTGCGCCCCTGCAGCAAGGGTCTGCCCGGGGAAGGATAAGGTATTGGTGCGCACGGGTGCATTCTTCACGATCTCGATGTCCTCCCCGTAATAGTATTGCAGGATCTCATACGGGATCAGCCCGCGATTTGCCAGATCGACCGTGCCCCATTGCGACAGTCCCGCACAGGTGGAGGTGGTACCGTTGCAGAATGCCGTAAAGAGCGGTTCGATCCGCCCGATCCTGCGGACATAATCATCAAACAGCTCATCGACAAGGGCAGCGACATTGTCGAAATACTGCCTGCCTTCGATGAATTTCTGGTCGTACTGCGTTTCCGAGGTAATGTCGAACGGGTAGCCGCGGGAGGGGTACCATTCGGTATAGATGCGGTTGAGCGCAAAGGTCACGATCGCATAGATATTCGCCCGCAGCGAGGTTTCCGGCCATGTGGGGAAAATCTCACTGGAAGCGACATTCTTGACATAATCCGGAAAGGGCAGCGTGACATTCGGTGCGGCGGCATCGGGAAAGCCGAGATGCACCGTGATATGCAGCGGAATGAAGGGTGTGCCTGTCAGCATTGCGCCACCTCCTGTCAGGTATCGCGTCCGGCGGGGTTATTCGGTTCATCCGCACCGGCGCCCGGACGCAGCGGCAGCGGCACCATCTGAAATACCTGCCGCGAGGTCACCCCGGCAAATACCGGCACCTCCTGCGCTTCCCCCGGGTAGAAGCCCTGCGCTTCCGCGAGGATATGGCAGAGGGCAAACGGATCCTCATGCGCGGGATCCTGTGACAGCTCCGGCGGCGGGGCAGGCAGGGAAACGGTCGGTGTTTCGCCGTTTTCATCGGTCAGAAGCACATAATTGAGGAAGACTTCCCCGCCGATGCGTGTGGAGACCGTCACCCTGGCGCCCGCAACGGGATAGGCGGAATCTGCCGCCGCCGTAATGACCCGCAGGAAGCCTTCGGCGGTATTGCGCTCCTCATAGGCATCCTGCGCACTCCACTGTGCGGGCAGCTCCGGCACGGGATAGGGCGACACATAGTCCGGCAGCGCGGGCGGATCGTAGTCAAAGGCTGTATCTCCCCCGTCAGCGGCATCGGCCTCCTCCGTTTCCTTCTGCGTCCCGTCAAGGGGCGGCGGCGGATCGGAGGCGGGGGATGCGGGGGGATCGGGGGCATTTTCGGCTTCATCGCGCAGATCCTCGTCATGGGTCTGCTTCGGGCGGGTGCCGTACATGCGCAGCATTTCCTCGCGGTATTTTGCGGAGAGGTCGGACAGGGA
Organism: uncultured Ruminococcus sp.; assembly: GCA_902783005.1. Taxonomy (GTDB): domain Bacteria; phylum Bacillota; class Clostridia; order Oscillospirales; family Ruminococcaceae; genus UBA3855. The sequence continues at coordinate 23,906 of CACZPI010000057.1, forward strand.
TTCATTCATGGGGATTCCTCCTGTTCATCGGATTCTGCTTCGATTCTATGCGGGGCTGTGCGGGAATATGCAAAAAAGACTGCTGCATTTTCATGCAGCAGCCCTTGCCTGACAAAATATGTTTGTTCTGGGGAGAGCGTATGTTAGCCGCGCCCCTCCCCCTGCCCCCTCCCCGCGCTGGGAGGGGGTTCTTTCGGTGTGGGGGGCTTCGCCCCCACACCCCCGGGAAAAGTGTCAAAGACATTTTTCCGGCAGTCCCCCCTGTCAGATAATGCAGTACACCGTTCCGGAATCCTTGGTGACAAGCGCATCATACTGCGCCTGCGTCAGCACCCGGATGTCAGGCATGGGATCTACCTTTTCCTTGAGGTCTACGATGTAATTGCGATTTGATACCACAAGACCCCGCAGATCCGCCAGATCGTCCTCTGTTTCCGACTGCGCAGATTCGAGCGCGGTGGTGCGGCGCTCTACTGCGGTGGCACGGTTTGTCAGCGAAGCAAGCTGTGTGTCATAGCTGTCGATCTTGTCGGCAAATTCCTCCGTGAGCGCCGTCATCTCCGCAATGCCCTCGGTCGCTGCGGCGCGTACCTGCATGAGAAATACCGTATAGCTCTGGGTATCAAGCGTGTGCATGGCATCCGGCAGCGGACGCACCTGCACCGGCGGCATCTGGTAGCGCAGCACGGCCTCCGGCGGATCCTCGGACGGATCTGCTCCCTCGGCATAGCGCATGGCAGCCAGATCGAGCCGCAGCGTGCCCGGCTCCGTGGTAAATTCCTGGCCGACCCTCCAGGTCAGCGTGACGGTATCCTCACCGACGGTCTTGTCCAGGATGCATTCCGTCTCACCGCCCGAATCCGTCACGCCGCGCAGCAGGAAGACAAATCCCGACAGATCATGTGCATCATAGAACCGATCCACCTGGATCTGCACCGTGTCGGCATATTTCTCCTCCTGTGAGAACAGTGCTGCAAGCGGCAGCGTGTCAATGGTCTTTCCGATCGCTCTGAGCATGGTCTCACCCCCTTTCGGAGGTGCCTGAAAAATACCCCGGATTTGCATGCCCGCGTGCAAATTCCATATAAAAAACCCTCCTGCTTATGGCGGGTACTCGTATAGAAGTTATGCCCCTGAGCATTTCAAAGTGCTCAGGGGCATTGTACTTATTGTTACTAAGCTAAATCAGAATTTGACCTATTGGATTATGCATTTTTCTTACTTTCAAAATATGCATAATAACAACCATCTAAAACAGAAAGATGATATAGTTGCACATTTTTTTCAGAGGCAAGTTTACCTTCTATATATGCAGCACAGTTTACCCAAAACGCCCTTTTAAGATTATTATCTAAAGGCTCTGTTCCTAATATGCCTTTCGACTTTTCATCATTTTCAATGTAGTTTTTGATGTTAATTTCATAGAAAATCAACTCACTATAGTTTAGTCCTCCATATTTACCTGTTCCACTATAGACTTGTTTTATATCTTCTTTTATGTCATTCCTTAACATATTTTTTAAACTTGAGTTACGTCCAACTTGAATCCATTTTTCGGCTTCATTAATTTTTCCTATCAAAACCCAAACACAGGATGAATTTTCAACATCTTTTCCCCATTTATTTCCCCGTTTTTTTCTATATCTTAGGTTCATTGAAGATGGGAATTTGCCTGACAAGTTTGATATATTCTCTCCATTACAATCGTATAGTACCCATCCATTGTCAACTTTTTTTATTGAACATATTAATAACTTTCCTATTTCATTGTTGCTCATAGTATCATCCTCACAAATTACGATTTTTGTTAGTAGCAATTATAGCACAGTAATGAAGGCCTGTCAATAGAAACGCCATAATACTTCTGACTTTGGATCAGAAGTACTATGGCGTAAAACTTCTATATCAGCGCAGCCTTTACGGAAGGGAACCGGCGGTATCAGGTACCGCCGTGCTTGTTATACATATTGATGCCGTCGCTGACGGAGAGCGTTACCACGACTGCCAGGCAGCAGATCGCGGAAAGGCCGAAGAATACGCCGTTGAGCGCACCGCCTTCCTTCTGGCTGAGCAGCGGGATGCCCGGCATCAGCGTCAGGATGAAGCCGATGGTGAACAGCAGCTTCGTAATGCCCTTGAGCTGCTTGACCGGTGCGGCCAGCGGCAGGGCGCTGACACCCATGATGACGCCGATGATCGGCGCAATGTTCTTGACCGTGTTGAACCAGGTCACCTCTTCCTCCTGCTTGTAGCCAAGGCCGAATCCGCCGGAGAAATAGATCGCAAAGGCCGCTGCACCAATGACTCCGACCACCGTCAGAATGATGAGCTGCACAAAGCCCTTCTTTGCCTGTTCCTTCTCGCGCTCCTCGCGAAGCTCGTTCATGATCCGGCGGTTTTCCTGCTTCTTTTCCTCGGAGAGCTCCACCTGCGGTGCCTCGTAATGGCGCACCTTCTTGGATTCCTCCTTGATCCGCTCCAGATCCTGATCCTGGAATGACGGTACATATTCCTCCGTCTGCGGTGCTTCCTCCAGCTCCACCTCTGCCTCGGCGGGCAGCTCCTCCGGTGCCTTCGGACGCAGGGCATTCGGGATCATCGGCGCCGGAATGCCGATCTGCTGCGCACGCATGGCCACGACCTGCGTCTGCTGCTCGGCATCGAGCGTCTTGAATTTTTCCGTCAGTGTATCGTCAAATTGCAGGCGCTTGCAGAATTCTGCCACCTCGTCATACGCCTCCGGCTCACCGCCGCCAAGCAGATCGTCTACATTGACATCCAGCTCCGGATGTGCCTGCGGTGCCGGCTGCTGCGCCTGGTAGGACGGCGCCTCGTCAAGCACCGGTGCTTCATCCAGTACCGGCGCACCGAGCTTGTGCTCCTCCCATGTCTGTCCCGGATCATCGAGCATGACCTGCTCCTCCAGAACGGGGGCGCCTTTTTTCTCTTCGTTGCCGCTCCAGACCTCCGGGGTATCACCCAGAAGTCCGTCCAGATCATCCATATCCAGCACAGGAGCGCCCTTCTTTTCCTCGCTGCCCGTCCAGACCTCCGGGGTCTCACCGAGCAGATTCTCATTATCCGGCATACTATTCACCTCTGTATCGGCAGTTTCTTAGGAGCGATTCAGCGCTCGATCTGCTGCTCTCTGTCAGGGCCGACACCGACCATGCAGACGCGGCATTCGCACAGCTCCTCGAGACGCTCGATATACTTCCGGCAGGTCTCCGGCAGCTCATCGAATGTCCGGCATGCGGAAATATCGTCGTCAAATCCCGGGAAATCCTCATAGATCGGCTTGCACTCTGCCAGCTCCTCGAGCGATGCCGGGAAATCATGCAGCTTTGTGCCGTCCGGCTTGACATAGCCGACGCAGATCTTCAGATCGCCGATACCGGAGAGGGTATCGAGCTTGTTGATGGCAAGACCGTCAAGGCCGTTGACACGAACGGAATGACGCACGATAACCGCATCGAACCAGCCGGTTCTTCTCGGTCTGCCGGTGGTGGTGCCGAATTCGCCGCCCTTGTTGCGGATGGTATCGCCGGTCTCGTCAAACAGCTCTGTCGGGAACGGACCCTTGCCGACACGGGTGGTATAGGCCTTGGCCACACCGATGATGTTGTCGATCATCTTCGGGCCGATGCCGGTGCCGATCGTCACGCCGCCGGAAAGCGGGTGAGAGCTGGTCACGAACGGATAGGTACCGAAATCAATGTCCAGCAGCGTTGCCTGCGCACCCTCAAAGAGAATGGTCTTGCCGGCCTTGTAGGCCTCATAGGTCAGGACGGAAACGTCTGCCACATAGGGCTTGAGGCGCTCGCCGTAAGCCTTGTATTCCGCGATCACGGCATCAAGGTCATGTGCCTGGCCGCCGTAGACTGCGGTAATGATCTTGTTCTTGAGCTCGCCGGTGGAGCGTGCCTTCTGCTCGAACAGCACCGGATCAATGAGGTCGCACACACGGATGCCGCAGCGCTCATACTTGTCCATATAGGTCGGGCCGATGCCGCGCTTGGTGGTACCGATGTCATTGCCGCCGCGGAATGCTTCCGACAGGCCGTCAAGCGTGATATGCCACGGCATAACGACATGGGCACGCGGGTCGATCTTCAGATTCTTGGTGGAAACGCCGCGGCGCTCCATCTCATCGAGCTCACCGATGAAATCCTTCGGATCCATGACAACACCCGCACCGATCAGGCATTGGGTATCCGGATACAGGATGCCGGAGGGCACCAGATGCAGCTTATAGGTCTGACCGCCGCTGACGACGGTATGGCCGGCATTGTTGCCGCCCTGCGAACGAACGACGACCTGTGCGCGGGAAGCCAGAATGTCGATGACCTTACCCTTACCCTCGTCGCCCCACTGTGTACCGATTACAATATTAGCAGGCATGATTACTCCTCTTTTCTGTGATTCTCTTATCCGTTTTTACCGTATTAGCCGGGTAAAAATGACATACACCTATATTATAACAGAAATGCAGCGGCATTGCAAGTGTTTTTTCAAATTTCCGCACAAAAAAATCCCCCTGCCGCAGCAGAGGGATGGATTTGCAGGTTATTCGCCCATGGCAGCGTTCTGGTCACGCAGTGCCTTGACTTCCTTTTTCTGCATGGAAACGGTCTCGCCCTTGTTGAAGCGGAATATCTGTGCATCATTGACATACACGATCGTATCCACACCGCCGTCTGCCTTGAGCGTGACACGGTACACTCTGTTGGTGTCGCGCACAGATACGTCTGTCACATCGGAAACGGTATACTCTACCTCGACCATCTGGTCAAGCGTATAGCCGACACCCAGGAATGCCAGTCCCAGCACAGCCAGGAAAACGCCCGCGATCATCTTGCCGAAGCCCGCATGATTGATGGCCAGCAGCACACCAATGACAGCGATGAGGCCGCCGAGTACCATCAGCAGAATGCCCAGGCTGACGCCGAAGCCGCCGATCTCAAATAATACACTTGTTGCAAATTCCATAGAACTTCTCCTCCTTCATTCCGGATACACGGATTTGTGTGTACCCCTATTATAGCATATCCATGCACAAAATGCAATAGCCAATTCAAATTTTATTCAGAAAATCTTAAAATATTCGCTCCCAGAAGTTTCCATGCGCAAAATCCGCCCGGACGCATACAATATAGATAGCAGAGCAATGTGCTTGCCGGAAAGGGGGTGGCATCCCCCGGGAGGGAGATGTCCGCAGACTCGCCCGCTTCAGAATCGGGAGGCACAGCTTGCTGTGCTTTCCTGATAAATGCCCCCATTGCTGTGCAGTGGGGGCTCGGCTTTTACAGACAGCAGCCCTGCGGACGATACCGCAGGGCTGCAAGGTATTACTGGATCGGGTCGCCGCTGCCGTCGAAATCGTAGGGATTCGGCTGCTCCTCCGGCTGTGCCGTGACCGGATGGTCTTCGACAGACACATCGAGCGGAGACTGGGGCTTGGGCTTGGCAGCCTCCGCAGCAGCGTGTACTGCTTCGGGATCCTCGCCCTTCATCAGCAGCTCGAAATCAGCGCCGTCCACCTTCTCATGCTTGATGAGGTACTGGGCAACCGTGTGGAGCTGGTCAAGATGCTCGCTCAGAATGCGCTCGGCACTCGTGTAGCCTTCCTCCACAAATGCGCGGATCTCGGCGTCGATCTCCGCAGCCACCTCATCGGAATAATTCGGCGTGCTGCTGAAATCACGGCCAAGGAACGGCTCGGATTCGTTGTTGCCGTAGACCACAGGGCCGAGCTTCTCGCTGAAGCCGTAGCGCGTGATCATGCTGCGGGCAGTCGAGGTGGCACGCTCCAGGTCATTCGAGGCACCGGTGGAAATGTCATCCATGATGAGCTTCTCGGCAACTCTGCCGCCGAGGAGCACGATGATCTCCTCGTGCATCTCCATCTTGCTGTTGTAGCTCTTGTCATGCTCCGGCAGCGACAGCGTATAGCCGCCGGCCAGTCCGCGGGGGATAATGGAGATCTCATGCACCTTGTCCTGATGCGGGCAGTAATAGGTGCAGATCGCATGGCCTGCTTCATGGTAAGCCGTGAGCTTGATCTCGCGTTCGGTCTTGACGCGGGACTTCTTTTCGGGGCCTGCCACGACCTTGATGGTCGCCTCGGCAATGTCCTCGTTGGTGATGGCCTTCTTGTTCTTGCGGGCAGCCATCAAAGCTGCCTCATTGGCAAGGTTGGCCAGATCTGCGCCGGTAAAGCCGGCCGTCGTGCGGGCAATGTCGTGCAGGTTCACATCCGGGGCAAGCGGCTTGTTGGCCG
>CACZPI010000058.1 GCA_902783005.1 uncultured Ruminococcus sp.
CAGCGCAGACTGCTCCCAGATAGATATTCAGCATAAGACCAAAGGCATTGTAATTTGCAGTAACACTGTATATCATCGCAAATGCCGCTGATAACAGTCCGAAAAGCAGGATAAGCATAAGCTTTACCAGCAGATCAGACAGAGCCTGCTGTTTTGCTGTCGGCGGCAGAACAAAGGAATACCGTTTCCAGCCTGCACTGATGTCCGCTTTCTGTACGCCGTTGTTCGTGCCTGCGAGAAAACCGCCTGTCATGGAAACAGTTCCCACAAAAAGCAGTATCATTTCCACAGGCGCTTCCTCTCCGGGTTCGGAAAAACCGCCGAGCATGAGTGGTGTCAGCATAAGTGCCGCCAGCAGCACAAACAGAATCAGCATGAGAAAACAGCGCTTGCGGGTCAATTTTAATTCCCGGAAAACAAGTGATCTGTAAAGTTTCATCAAGACCACTCCTTTGTATCATGATGCACATAGTAGAGCATGATGTCATCAAGGCTTGCAGGATCAATTACGCAGTCACGGTATTTGTAGGACGCATTTTCACGGTCACGCACCATGACCTCTGCGCCGAAATTGTTTGTGCGAATGCTGATAATATCCTCACTGTCGATCTCTTGCAGCTTGTCCTGATCACATTTGAGAATGCCGTGCTGCTCGATGATCTCGTCCTTGCAGCCGGACAGCAGGATCCTGCCCTTGTCGATAAATGTCACCATATCTGCGATCTTTTCAAGGTCGGAGGTGATATGCGAGGACATGAGGATCGAGCGCTCGCCGTTTTGCAGATACTCCATGAAGATGTGCAGTATCTCATCACGCACAACGGGATCAAGACCGGTCGTGGCTTCGTCCATGATGAGCAGTTCCGCATTATGTGACAGCGCACAGGCTATCTGCAATTTCATCTTCATGCCCTTGGAAAACTGTCCGATCTTCTTTTTGACAGGTAGCTGAAAGCGCTCCAAATACTGCTGATATGCGGCATTGTCCCATTCGGGATACATACTCTCGAAGATGCGAGCCATATCATTTGCGGTGAATACATCATGGAATGGCAGCTCGTCAAATACCACAGCAATGCGTTTTTTGATCGCAGTTTCGTCCTTGATGTGGTCAAGACCAAGCAGCCGTATCTCACCGCTGTCAATGTCTGTGATATGCAATAGGCTGCGGATCGTTGTGGTCTTTCCGGCGCCATTCTGCCCGATAAATCCCATGATGCAGCCCTTGGGCACATCAAAGCTGATGCTGTCGAGAGCAAATCCGTCATAGCGCTTGGTTACGTTTTTTATCTCGATCGCATTTTCATAAGCGGTCATGTTAATCCCCTCCGTTTACAAGGTCAAGAAGCTCATGAAGCTCCTCCATCGTGATGCCGGCTTTGCGAGCCGTGTCGCCTGCCTCCATAAGCAGGGTTTCGATCCGCTTGATCTGCTCTTCACGATAGATTTCCAGATTTTGTGCCTTGACGAAAGATCCCTTGCCCGTGTAGCTTTCAATAAAGCCGTCACGTTCAAGCTCCTCGTAGGCACGCTTGGTGGTCATGAAGCTGATTCGGAGTTCAGTGGCTAAAATGCGCATCGAAGGCAGCGCTTCGCCCTCTCTGAGCTTTCCCTCCAGAATCAGCGTCTTGATCTGGTTTGCGATCTGCAAATAGATCGGTTCCCCTGACGAATTGCTGATGTTGATATTCATGTTCTGTGTACACTCCTTGTGGTTATAGGGCTCTGACGCACATTCCGGATTGTAACGTCAGAGTCTAAATTGTATAACTACTATGTATACAATTATAGCAGGCGTGTTTCTGTTTGTCAAGGGGTTTTTGTAAAATAATCAAAAAAGAAGATGCCTCGCAATGAAGCATCTTCCTGTTTGAGTCAATTATGTTTGTTTTATCCCCGGAATACGGTTTTTAGGAAATTGTAGTACATCGGTACAACGGTGGATCCGTCGTGTCCGCCGCCGGGTACTTCCAGCCAGAGATGCTCTTGCCCATTCTGTGTCAGCAGGTTGTGGTACTGCTGCGGGAATGTGCCGACTACGCCGTCATTGGTACCGCCCGCAATAAACAGCTCAATGGGCTGTACAGCACCGCTGACCTTGAAGGCAGAAGGCTCCATATTGCCCGGATGCTTCATGTAAGTATCCTCTGCCGGAACAACGCCGGGTGCGGGGCATGCTGCGCCGATATAGCCAAAATACTCGGGCTTGGTAATTCCGATGTAGAGCGTTTCGCGTCCGCCCATCGAGAAACCGGAAATGGCGGTGTTTTCTCTTCCTGTCTTTACCGGGTAATGCGCATTGATATACGGGATCAGGCATTCTGTGAGATCCTCGCGGAATGCATCATATTTCGCTGTTTCCTCCGCTGTGAATCCGGAGCACTGATCGGTGTTCTCGCTGGTATACATAGAGGTGAAAACAATGATCATCGGCTCTGCCTCGCCGGATGCTGCCAGATTTGCGGCCAATGCAATGATGCCCATGTTATCCTCGGTCATGGAATTGCAGTCCCCGAAAATGCCGTGGTTGACATACAGCACCGGGTATTGCTTCGAGGCATCATATCCGGGCGGCAGCAGGACATTGGCCTGCTTCTGCTTTTTGGCAATGGTAGATTCATAGCTGATCCGTTCAAGCGTACCGTAATCCCGCCCGGCGCTTCTGGTGTAGGCTTCCCTCGGAACATTGGCGGTGAAGCTGTCTTTGATCGAAGCCATGTAATCTGTATCTATGGGCTGCGGATCCGAAGGCTCGGTCGGCTGCGGATTCTCCGGAACTGTCTGCTGATGCAATACAAGATGTTTGAGCAGCGCAAGATCAAAAATATCCAGCTTGTTGTCATGATTCAGGTCGGCAGCTTCTGTGCGCAGCTCTGTCTGCATCCCAAGCAGGTACTTTTGGAGTGTGATAATATCCCGGATCTCGACCTTGCCGTTGCCGTCAACGTCTCCGGACAAAGCAGATCCGGCAATGCCGATCACAGTGCCGTCTGCCGCGATGGCCGCCTGATCCATATAAAAATCATTGCTGCGGCTGTCGGCTTCCAGATACAGCACCATTCTTTCTGCACCGGAAGGAATGGTATAGCTTGTATTGGCAAGCTGCACCCATTCACCCTTGGAGGCATCCGACCCGGCGATGGCATCATATTGCTCCATACCGCCTATCACATATTGCAGCGTCAGCTTGAAGTGCTCCGAAGGCGCAGCATCCTGCATGGCCATGACACAAAAGCTGTATGCAGTACCGGGAACAAGATGCATAGCAGAGAGATCCAGCGCAGCGCCATGCCAGTTTTCGGTTCTTCCTGTCACGGCAAGCCCCTGATCGCCGGATGAGGCCTTGGGGGATGCTGCAACCCGGGCATTTCCGCGCCCTGTCCATTGACCTGTTCCGCTTTCAAAATCTTCAAAGAGAATATAGGGATCCTCGGCACTGTCATTTCCGGCTGCCGCGGTTAGTGCCGTGAGCGGCAGCATGCAGGCAGAGAGAAGGACTGCTGTGAGAATTCCGGGGAAGCGATGACTTGTAAGCATAGAGATACCTTCCTTTCAGGTCATATATCGTCATAGTAGCCGAAAACAATTCACGTTACAATCTAATTTTATCAAATCAAACGACGCCCGGCAACTAATAATTTGCAGATTTGGTGGACAATCTGAAGGCGAATCTATGCCGATGCGGAAGCACTCTCCGGTGCTGCTTGCCGTTTTATGTTTCTGACCTCTCCCTTGATCCTGGCATTTGCAATTTCCCTGATCGTAAGTAATATCCGTCTGCTGCGGAATTAGGGGAAGGCGTTCCACAATCTGCTTGGCGGAATGGCGGGAACACTGATGATTGCAGGACTCATCCTGTGCTTTGTACTGGTGATGCGGCCGTTTTACGGAAGTGTCACAGAGCTGCGGATTCTAAGCGAAGCAGAGGCAGCAGCCTTTCAGAAAACAGCTCCGGGTGAGGGCGTATGCATCCGCGATAAAGAACGGCATATCCTGATCTTTGTGGGCAGAAAGCAGCTTGGATTGCTGACCGCAGCGCTGGTGGATACCGAAGGCGTCGCAAAATCAATGGAACAGGGCATTGCAAAGCCGATGCAGGCGTATGGCTACCGGTATGAGCAGAGCCAGGAAACACAGATCGGCGGGCAGAAGGCGGTTGGCTTTTCCTATCATTATGTTGCCGACGGCATTCCAATGTACGGACAATCCCTTGCAGTCAAGCATAAAAAAGTGATTTGCAATTTTCATTTTTACGCCAGGGAAGCCCAGCAGGCAGAGAGTCTGGAGTTCTGGAATACATTCCTTGCCGGGATTACCTGGGAATCTTAATGTGTATTTGATCGCCCGTTTTTGCTTTGTTTCTGTCACCAGTGATTTCCTGTGATAGTTTTTGAAATGCTGCTCATACTATTGATGCGGCAAGAAGTCGCAGCATTCAACTAAAAACGACATCACACAGGAATTGTGTGCAGAAAAGGAGAAAAAACTATGAAGGGCGAATTCACACAGAAGGGCAGAGAAGCACTGGATCGTTTCAAGATGGAGGCTGCATCCGAGATGGGTGTCAACCTGAAGCAGGGCTACAACGGTGACCTGACATCCCGTGAGGCCGGCTCCGTCGGCGGTCAGATGGTCAAGAAGATGATCGATGCCTACAAGATGCAGTAAGCATCTTTTGTTCCGTCCCCTGTATCTGACAGATACAGGGGATGATTCTTTTAATATAGCCTTGCATTTTCTGCGTGGGTATGTTATAATAAAGATATAGTATGCATTCGTTCATGATCGAACTGTATGAGAAGGGATACATTATGATACAATATCATGCATTGAGTCTTGGATTGAGTATCGCGGCACTGCTTTTATGTGTCAGTGATCTGATCTTTACGCTGATGGATAAGCGTACCGGAAAGCCGCAGAACCGTGTGTATATTGCCATTATGCTGCTGTTGTCTCTGAATGCCGGGTGCGGTATGGCAACGCTTCTGACAGAAGGGATTCGTCCGGAAGCAGAGTTGGCACGCAGTGTCCTGGAAATATCGCGTTACATCTATTTTCTGACACATACCTTGCTGGCTCCCGCATTCTTTTACTACATATCCTTTGTAGTCGGGCGATCCTATAACTGGGGGATCAACTTCCGAAACCGGAAGTCCATGCTTTCATTTGTCACGCAGGTGCTTCCGGATATATCCGTTCTGGTCATGGAAGTCATTATTCTGCTCAACCCGTTCCTGCACTGGACATGGTATTACGACGAAAATCTGGTTTTTCACCGCGCATGGGGAGAATTCCTGATCTACATACAAGCCGCGCTGTGGATCGTAGCTTCGTTTATTCTGACGATGCGCTCCTGGAATATTCTCTCCAAAAATCGGAAGAATTCTATTTTGTTCTGTTATTTTCTGGCCGTTCTCGGACTTGTGGTGCAGTTGTTTGATGCCAGGATCTACGCAGAAGTGCTTATGGAGGCGATCGGCTTTACCGGCGTTCTGATGTATGTAGAGAATGAGGATGACCGCCGCGATGTGGAGCTGGATGTGTATAACAGAGCCGCCTTTGTTCTGGACATATCCTCCGCGCTCAAAAATAAGCTGTCCATGCGGGTTCTGATTGTGCGGGATATTCACTTTGAGAGAACGGAAAATCCTGTATTGCTTGGAAAAGTGGACAGCAGCGCTCTCGGATTCCAGGTGGCAGAGTATCTTGGTACAAAGATTCCGAAATATTACATCTACGCACTCGGACATGGCATATTTGCCCTTGTGCTGTACGATCAGCCGGAAGAATCGGTCAGAACCATTGCGCAGGAGATTGCCAAGCGATTTGAACAGCCCTGGACAGTTGACGGTGAGGATATTTACCTGACGGCATCGGTACTGATCGTGGATGTTCCGGAACGCGCCCATGATGCAGATGATCTGCTGTATATTGCGGAGTGCCCGATTCCTGAAACGGCGGTCAAGCCGGTCATGGAGGGGGAGGATCTCGGATGGATCATCCGCCATGCTGCGGTAGAGGAGGCGGTTACACGGGGACTGAGCGAGGGGAGCTTTGAGGTTTACTACCAGCCGACCTATCATACGGATTGTTCGCTTTATGGCGCAGAGGCGCTGCTTCGCATGAAGGATCGCAAGCTCGGTACCATCTATCCGGATGAATTCATCCCCGTTTCCGAACAGCTCGGGCTGATTGATGAAATTGATGAATTTGTGCTGGAACAGGTCTGCGGACTGCTTGCTACCGGTGTTCCCCAGAAGCAGGGCGTCGGTCATATCAATGTCAACCTTTCCGTGCTCGAATGTATGAAGGAAGGATTTGCAGATCACATCATTGAGATCGTCGAGGGATATGGCATCGAGAAGCATCATATCAGCTTTGAGATCACCGAGTCAGTTGCCGCAACGGATTACCGGCATCTTGAGGAGGTCATCGAAAAGCTCAAATCTGCCGGATTTATGTTCTATATCGACGATTTCGGAACAGGCTATTCCAATATCAGCGCACTCTTTTCACTGGGCGCCGATGTCATTAAGATTGACAAAAGTGTTCTCTGGGGCGCACAGACTGACTCGATTGGAATGGTTCTGCTCGAGGGGACCATGCGGATGGTCAAGGAAATGCATAAAAAGACACTTGCAGAGGGCGTAGAAACAGAGGAGCAGATCGCACTTCTGAAACGGCTTGGCTGCGATTATCTGCAAGGATACTATTTCTCAAAGCCCGTTTCCAGATCCGAATTTCTGGAAGTCATCGGTGCAAAGGCAACGGAATAACACGGCTGCAGCGGCATGCAAATGCATGCCGCTGTTCATTTTTAGATTTAATTGTTAACTGATACCTAATACATGGTTGACAAAAGAAAACGAATGTGATATAATAATGACAGAAAAATGGCAAGAGGTGTTCCTATGAAGGTAAAAGAGATGGTCTTGATTCCGCTGTTTACTGCGCTGATCGCAGTCGGTGCCTATATCCGTGTACCTGTCCCGGTGTGTCCGTTCACGCTGCAATTCCTGTTTACCACATTGGCCGGCATGCTGCTTGGCCCAAAAAACGGCACATACAGCGTGATCCTGTATGTACTTCTGGGATTAGCCGGAGTGCCTGTGTTCACCGGCGGTGGCGGTATCAGCTATGTGCTTCAGCCGACATTCGGGTACTTACTCGGATTCTGCGCCGGTACCTGGGTGACCGGGACGCTGATCCGTCGGGGTGCTCCCACGATTTGGAGAATGGCAGCCGGTGCATTCTGCGGACTGCTGGTTGTTTACGCAGCCGGAATGGCATATTACTGGGCGATCAGTCAGTTTTGGCTGGGAACTCCGATCGGATTGTGGCCGCTGTTTCTGTATTGTTTTCTGCTGGCGGTACCGGGCGATCTGGCATTATGTGTTGTATCGGCCGGACTGGCACACCGGCTTTTGCCGATTCTGCATCGTTCCACTGTGACGGGAGGTAATTGAAATGGAAATCAAGCAACTGGCACATGAAATCATGGAAGGCCGCAGGCTGCAGCGGGGAGAGGATTTCACGGTATTTCTGAATGCTGATCTGAAAGAGCTATGCGATTCGGCCGATCAGATCCGTCAGGCACTCTGCGGCGATCATGTTGATCTGTGCAGCATCATCAACGGCCGCAGCGGGCGTTGCGGCGAAAACTGCAAATTCTGTGCACAGTCAGCCCACAACTGCACCGGAATCGAAGAATACGGATTCCTGGATGAAGAGGCTATCCTTGCAGAATGCCGCCATAATGCAGAAGCGGGTGTTCACCGTTTTTCGATCGTGACCGCCGGACGCACGCTGGCAGGGGAGGACTTTGAGAAGGCAGTCTCTGCGTATCAGCGCATGAACCGGGAATGCGCAATAGCACTGTGCGGATCCCATGGACTGCTGACGGATGAACAGTTTGACCGCCTCTATGCAAGCGGTGTGCGAATGTATCACTGCAATATCGAGACTTCCCGCCGGAATTTCCCGAACATCTGCACCACGCATACCTACGACGATAAAATCGCATGCATTCGCAGGGCGCAGGCGCATGGCCTGAAGGTATGCTCCGGCGGCATCATTGGCATGGGGGAGACATGGGAGGATCGGATCGACATGGCAGTCAGCCTGTCAGAGCTGGGGGTCAGCTCTATCCCGATCAATGCCCTTATGCCGATCCCCGGAACGCCGTTTTCGGAATTGCCCCAGCTTACCCCGGAGGAGATTCTTCGTACCGGTGCCATCTTCCGTTTCCTGAATCCGGAAAAGTATATCCGTTTCGCAGCCGGCCGTGGCATTCTTCCGAACGGGGGAGAGCAGGCATTCCACAGCGGCTTCAACGCGACAATCACGGGGGACATGCTGACCACAACAGGCAGCAGCATTCGCAGTGACCGGGAAATGCTCTCGCGGATGGGCTTTGATATTGCACAGGAGGTACAGTCATGAGTCGCGGTCTGTTTATTACCGGCACCGGAACGGATGTCGGAAAAACGTATGTAACGGCATTGATCGTCCGCAAGCTCTGTGAGGCAGGATTCCATGCAGCGTATTTCAAGGCTGCGGTCAGCGGAAATGACTATGGTACAAACGGCAACCTGATCCCGGGCGACGCACAGTGGGTCAGACAGATCTCCGGTATCCCGCAGCCATTGGAAACCATGTGTCCGTATATCTATGAAACAGCCGTTTCACCGCATCTGGCCTCACGGCTTGAAGGCAATCCGGTGTCATTGGAGCGTGTCCGGATGTGCTATGAGCAGGTCTGCGCCTCGCATGATTATGTGACAGTCGAGGGCAGCGGAGGAATTGTGTGCCCGATCCGGTATGACAGTCAGCATATTCTGCTTGAGGATATTGTGAAGACCTTGCAGCTCCCTTGCCTGATCGTTGCTGATGCAGGGCTTGGCACCATCAATCATGTTGTGCTGACGGCAGAATATCTGAAAAACCGAAATATCCCGGTACATGGGATCATCCTCAATCACTTCCATCCCGGTGACACCATGGAGGAGGATAACCGTTTTATGTGTACCGAATTGACCGGCATACCGGTACTTGCATGTGTAGAAGACGGCGCAGAAGCGCTGAATATTGATGCTGATTTCCTGGCATCGCTCTACAAGGAAGGAGAATCCGTATGATCTGGTACCCCTATGAACAAATGAAAACCATGCGTCAGCCGATCCCGATTCAGGATGCGAAGGGCGTACATCTTTACACCGCCGACGGACATGACCTGATTGATTCGGTGTCCTCCTGGTGGAGCGTGATCCATGGCTATCACCATCCGGTACTCGACGCAGCCATTACCGGGCAGCTCCAGCATTTTGCGCATGTCATGCTTGGCGGCCTGACACATGAACCGGTAGAGCGTCTGTCTGAAAAGCTCCGTGAATGGCTCCCCGGAGATCTGAATTATTGCTTCTATTCCGATTCGGGAAGTGTGGCCGTTGAAGTGGCATTGAAAATGGCTTTGCAGTATTTCACGAATCAGGGCAGCTCCCGCCGCGGCATCCTTGCATTGAAGCATGCCTATCACGGGGACACTTTCAAGGCCATGGAGGTTGGTGACGATGCAGATTACCATTTTGCATTCGGCGCCGGTGACACGGGGAAGAAGGATGTCTGGCATATCCCGGCAGAGATTCCGGCGCTTGAAGCAGCGTTTGCGGCGCATGGTGAATATCTGACCTGCTTCATTGTTGAACCGCTGCTGCAGGGCGCGGGCGGAATGCGGATGTACGATGTCAGCTTTCTGCGCCGCGCAAGGGAGTTGTGCGATCAGTACGGAGTGCTCTTGATTTTTGACGAAGTCGCCACCGGATTCGGCAGAACCGGAAACCGGTTTGTAGCAGATCTGGTTTTACCGGATATTCTGGTTCTCGGAAAGGCATTGACCGGCGGCTATATCGGCCATGCTGTGACTGTCGCGAATGAGAAGGTCTATCAGGGCTTCTACAGCGATGATCCGACCCATGCCCTGATGCACGGGCCGACCTTCATGGGCAATGCGCTTGCCTGCAGCACCGCTCTGGCGTCCATCCGCTTATTTGAAGAAGGCAGATACCTTGACCGGATCGCCCGTATTGAAGCCATTAGCCGGCGGGAGATGGCAGATTTGTCTGATGATCGCATCAAGGAGATCCGGATCATGGGTGGATGTGTCTGCGTTGAAGTAAAAGATGCTGCGGTCTTGCATGGCTATCAGCAGTATGCCTATGAGCGCGGTGTGTTCAGCCGTCCGTTCCTTCGCCATCTGTATGCCATGGTTCCCTACGTCATCACAGAAGAAGAACTGGTGCGTGTCCTGACGGTCATGATGGACTGGTTTCGCCGATAATCAAAGAAATATCCGTCTCCTGCCGTGCGGGAGACGGATACTTTTTTGTCTGCCGGAATAACCCTTCGTGAACCGTTTTGTTTCCGAATATCGGATGACCGGATTTGATAAGAAAAGTGTCATGTACCCTCATGGTGCATGACACTTTTCATGATTGTCTGCTAAGAATACCATCTGACCGACGACGTGGAGTAAAGCGGGCATTGCTTATGCTGGGGAATTCTCTCGTTTTTTCAGGATCCGTACATCCGTACCGATAAATTCGTAGCAATTGTACACCGCAAAGAGCCGGGAAACGATCCGGTCTTCATACCTGTTCCGGATCCCCTGGTAGTCGAGATTGGTGCTGATGACAGTCGGCAGTCCCCGGTTCAGACGGGTATTGATGATGTTATACACCAGGGAAGCGTTGAAGGCAGTATCGAATTCTGTACCCAGGTCATCGAGGATCAACAGATCGAGCTGCAGCAGCATATCAAGGGTGTCTACCTCCGAATTGCTGCGCCCGAAATGCTCCTTCTCCACCTGACCGAACAGATTGATCACGGAATCGTAGATCACATCTTTTCCGGTTTTCAGAACCTCGCGGGCTATGGCAAGAGACAGATGCGTTTTTCCAAGTCCCGTTTTTCCATAGAAGAGCAGCGACGGGGAGGATTCCGAAAAGTTCTCGGCATATTTTACACAGATCTGGTAGATGTTTCGCATAGCCTGGTAGCAATCCTTGCCGTCAATTGTCCGTCCCTTATAATAGTCAAGCGAAAAGGATGCAAAATCAGACAAATTGACCTGTGCCTTCCGGTTCATGCGGGCAATGGCTGCCGAAGCAATCTCTTTTTTGAGACAATCACAGTATTCCGTCTGTCTGTACCCCGTATCGTTGCAGATCGGACAGGAATAATGCAGCTTCAGGTAATCGGCAGGATACCCATGGTCAGTCAGCAGCTTTTCACAGAGGCTTTGTGCCTGCAAATTCTCCTGGCGGATCGCTTCGAGCTGTTTGTCAGTATCCATTCCCTTTTGCAGGACATCCATAATGCGAATAGAGGTCTGTGCAAGCTGCCGGGTGATTTCTGCGATCTGCGGGATCGCCTTGCTGATTTCAATGGTGCGGCGTTCCTGTTCAAGCTGCGCATCAAGCCGGCGTTTCTGCACTTTGGCAAATGCCTCCTGAAACAGTGATTCGTTCATTCGTCATCCTCCTCAAAGCGGTTTACAAGGCTGAGATAGTCATTCATATCCTGCTTTTCCTGTTCTGTCATGGGTGCATCGGCTTTTTTGCCGCGTCTGTTTTTCGGTTTCGGGCTGTGTTCTGCCCGGAATCTGGCTGCCTGCTCAGGATCTGTGATTCCATTTGCACCCAATTCCTCAAGAATCTTGTCAATGTATTTGAATTCCAGCTTGTCAATGTTTTCGATCGTGGTTTCATAGGCATATTCGATCAGTTCCATCGGGTAGCCTGCTGCCTGCCACTTGTCAATGATAGCCTGCTGATTCCTGGTAGGTTTCTTGGCCATCTGGAACATTCTGCGGATCTCTCCGGTGAAGGTATGCGCCGCAGTCATTCTGCCGATTTCTGCTTCGGCAGCCTCGGTTGTCAGAATGCCCCTGTTGTACCAGTCGATCGCGATGGATTCGGTGTATGCCACGCTGTATTTTTCCATTTCGACGCAATAATGCAGCAGCATCAGGATCACACTGTCCGGGATACACAGGTATTCATGCATCCAGAGCAGGGAACACTGATCCGTATGCGTCAAAGGTTTCCCGAGTGCTTTTTCTGATAAGGAAAACAGTGTTGCAAGATCTGAGGAAGCCTCAATTGCTTCGGCAATTTCCGTGGGTGTCGGATGAACATCCTTGCTGCTTTTCTGCACCATTTCAGGCGGGGCAGGCTCCTGCAGATCTGTGGTCTGCTTTGCCTCGGATTTCAGAACCGGTGCTGCAAACGGCATCATCGACTGTGAAGCGGGAAAGCCGGAAAGTGAAAGCGTCGGCTTTTGCAGGATGCTCGTCTGCATCCAGAATTGTACCGCTTCATTGACTTCTTCTTCTTCAATCTGCAAGAATCCCGCGATCTGCTCCGCGGTCAGTTCAGATTCGGAATGACGCAGAATCAGCAACAGCACCCGGAGCTGTGTAACGCTTGCCATCCGCAGATAGTAGTCGGTAACTTCGGAAGGAACTGCAAACACATGGTTCCCGTAATTGATCTGATAACCCATCGTTATTTCTCCACCGTTGTGACGTCAATGACATCCCCCTGCGGAGGATCCGCATAGTAATGCCGTGCCATAATTGCCGGTACCAGACGAAGTACGCCGTGAATGATCAGTGCAATACCGATCAGCTTGGTCGTCGTCTCCACAAAATGGAATGTGCGCGTCATCAGGAAAATGCCAAGTCCGGCAATGGCCAGACAGATCAGCAGACCGATCCACCAGAAATGATGTACCTGACGCAGTGTGATATTTCTGTAAGCGCCGGTAATGCCGCTGAACAATACCCAGATACCGAACAGAAGCGGTACCAGAAAATCAAGCGCAGACGGAATGATGCTCAACAGGACGCCGCCCAGGAGCAGCAGAATGCCGTAGACCATCTGCGAGCCGTTTTCACGTTTTCCGAGGAAATAGGCAGCAATCAGGAACACGCCTGCTACCGCGACAACAATACCTGCGACCACGCAGATTTTAGCCAGAATGTCCGGCTTTGCTGCCAGGAAAATACCCAGTGCAATCGTAGCGATCATGCAGATAATCGTATTGCGAAGCTGTGTTTTTGTCAGAGTTGCATTCATTTCAGATTCCTCCTTTATACATAGTGGCAGATCCATTTATAATAGAACTTCCGGAAAGGGTTTGCGTTTTCATATAAGCTGCCTGCGAGCTTTCCAGAGGCACTTTTCAGCAGGCCAAGCTCCTCACGGGTGATCCCATGCGGACTGTATCGCAGCTTGGCGCCGATCTGCAGCACGCTGCGGATGGTTTCCTCATCGAGGTGCGCAGTGCAGGTGCGGAGCATTTCTGCCGTAAGCGAGCCTTCGGTAGCAGCCCGGACATTCGCGCCGGAACGCCGCACTAATTCAATCAGATACCGCCATACAGCATGCGCTGCGGCATCCGTGTCCTTCTGCGTAAAGAGCCGGTTCCGGTTTGCAAGTGCAGTCCTGCGCAGCAGAACAAACAGTCCGATGACGGCAAGAATCACAAACAGCACTACCAGAACGGCGAACAGTAACCCGAGATGCACGCTGACATGCGGCTCCTCATCCGGTGTGACGGCAGTCGTCGTGGTCGTCGTTTCGGATGGTGCAGGGGATGTTGCGGCGGTGGTGGTTGTGGCTGCCGGGGCAGTGGTTTCCGGTGCGGGAGGTTCCGTTGTCGGTTCCTCGATCGGTTCCGGCTGGTCAAAATAGGAGTAGGTGAATTCAAACGGAATCCAGCCAAAACCCTCAATATAAACCTCCGACCAGGCATGTGCAGAGCTGTCAAGAACGTCGGCTGAATATACCCCATCCTTTTCTTTTAGATCCTCCGGCGATACAAAGTAGCCTTCGCAGTATCTTGCCGGAATTCCGGCCATTCGTGCCAGGATAGTACCGGCTGTGGCATAGTGCTGGCAGTATCCCTTGTGGTTTTCCAGCAGAAAATACGCCACAAAATCGCGTTTCGGCGGCGTTTTTCCGGGAGCAAGGGTATAGCGGACGCTGTCACAGATCCGGCTGCGGATCGCTTCGAGCACCTGCATGGTTTCCGCAGGAGTAGCATGCTGCGGATCGTAGCCTTCCCATAGATCCTGATATTGTTTCCGGATAAAATCCATCGACTGCAATTCAGGGATCTGGAGGTAATGCGCCCTTGCAAATTCCGTATATCCGCCACGTCCGATCATGACCGAATCTGCAAAATACCGTGAATACGCATTCGGAACGATCACATCCTGCTCCTGCATGCCCTCCGTCAGTCCGCGAAGCATCGTCTGGTAGGAAGGCGTGCAGTCTTCCTGCAAGATGCCAAGCGGTATCTGATAATAGTAGGAATCCTGGAGCAGATATTCGATCGCAGGCGGGTTGCAGATCTCGTAATGGATCTCATCCTGCTGTGAGGACAGCATGCGAACCTGATCGGCCGAAATGGTATCATAGCGGTAGATGCTTCCGGTCGCAGAAATCAGGGAATATGGCACACAGCGTGAAAGCATTTCATTGGGATTGGACAGCGTCATGTTCATGGAATCCGGATAGAGGGGGTATAATGCACCAGCCAGGAATTCCGCCGGATACCAGCTGCACTGCATACAGGTGTCAAAGATGGCTTGACCGGCATACGCCTGGTCATTCAGACGATCCCAGCGATTTCTTTCATAGGTCGCATAACCGGAGAAGCGCAGATAAACGGCATCTTCCGGCATGGCATCAAAAGAGATCCTTGTTACCGCGACCTCATCAAATTCGCGCTTGTCATTCTTGCCAAGCGTGACTCGTTCCTCCTGCGGCTTATCGTCGTAGAGAAACGGGAATATCGTAGACAGATCCGACCAGTCGATGCTTTCACAGTAATACTGGAAATCTGTTCGTAGCTCCTTGACCTTCTCAGGCCTCATGTACTCTGCCTTCTGAAGGGCGTATTCACAGCCCCAGAACAGCGCCAGTGACAGCAGCAAAGCCCAGATGCCTGCATATTCCGTCAGCAGAAGCCGCATAGACGGTACCGGTTCAAAGCGTCCGGGTTTCCGGACAAATCCGGACTTCCCGCGTGTGTGGAGAGAGCCTCCGCCGGCATTCCGGACAGCGATCATCGCCACCCAGAAGGAAACCAGTAGACTTGCCGGAATATGCGACGGTGTCACACCAAAGAAAAAGCCGATTTCCACAAACGGGAATGTTACCAGAAAGCTCAGGATCAGACTGTGATACCGCATCACGGCATTACTCAGGAGCCATGCGACGGGAACGGTGAAAAACGTCACAAATAGATCCATATCCCTGGCCGGGTTGAATCCTTGCGGCAGCACGAAATAATCCCATTCCGTCATGTAGATGGTCTTGTACATGACATTCATCAGGTACAGCACGCCGCTTGCAAACTGTTCCCGGTTAAACCAGAGAAAGGTCAGGTAGATCCCGAAAAAGACAAGGATCGTCCAGTGCGCACCGGACGGATGCTCTGCATGCCATCCGAAGAAGATGACCAGCACCAGGCACCATGCGATCAGAAGGGGAGAATGCACCTCCGGCGCAAACATGGATAAAAAGGTATAGATACTGCCGATCGCGCCGACAAACGTCAGCAGGATCAGCAGCCAGCGCTGCCGCGGCTTTGACCGGCGGTGCAGCGATAAGGATAATGCATTATCAATATGAATACCGCTTTCCGGCGGCATTGCAGATTTGCTCATACTATGTTCCTTCAGACAATCAAGTGGTCTACATGCGGATTTCTTGCCAGAATGCATTGGTAATCGGTGTCCGGCGGCAGCTGCATCTGAACAGATTCCTCTGCGATCAGCAGTACATTCCGCTGATTCGCCGTGATCCGGGCGGCTGCAAATTCAGGCAGTATGGAATCCGGATGATTGGTAATCACGGTAGCGGATGCACAGGCGGTTCCTCCGATTTGTGATAGGAGCTTCCCTTCATCTGCATCCATATGCCGGAGGTGATCGAGCATCTCCCGGAAAACCGGAATGATGGCTTCTTCGGATTCCGGAAGTGCGCGGACGGCTTCTCCGGCAGAGCCGTTGCACCAGCAGATCTCGCAGATATGCCCGCGGGAAATGATCTCACATGCCAGGGAATATACCAGCGTTAGAAATGCCTGCGCATCCTGCAAATCAGGCCGTTTTGCGGTAGGATAGTGATACTCACACAGAATTACGCAGTTTTTTTCGATCGGAGCCGAAAACTCCTTGACATACATGGTATCCGAGCGTGAGCTCAGCTTCCAGTGCATCCGGCTGACCGCATCACCGGGCTGGTATTCCCGGATGCCGAATACTTCGGAAGGATCGTCTCCGGGGTGATCGGCAAATTTTTCGCTGTCAGGATGATCGGCGGGCGGTGCCGTCTCCTCAAGCGGAATCAGAACCGGCCGGGGGAGCACTGTTAATTTCACAGCAGCCATTTGTCTGCGAATGCGTGTGCTGGTCAGAAGCAGCAGGTCAAATGCCGTGAGCCGCTTCAATTTCACGGTGATCTCACCGCAGTATGCGGCGCGGATCTGGAACGTCATCCGGGTAGAATTGTGCTGCCGGATGGGAAACCGCAGCTGCAGCGACTCATCCACAGAGCCGAATCCGTGATGCAGCCGCAGTACAGCATCGGCTCTGGCACAGAACAGTGGGGAGCGGTTGCGGACGGTAATGGTGACCGGGACAGCGTCGCCTGCACGGCAGGAGTCCGACTGAACGGAGAGTGAACAATCGGTCGTAAAATGCAGCCAAATCGTTCCAAGCCACATCAAAACCGGTATCACCAGCGCTACACAGAGCATGACAAGCGGCAGATAATCGATATATAAAATGTAAAACGATACCAGAACCGCAATCAGTATCGCATATAAGAATCTGACACGCCGCATCAGTCCGTCCAGGGAAGCGGTGTGCTGTCCAGAATGTCCTGAACAGCCTGCACGGCAAGTGCAGAGGCATCTGCCGCAGAACCCTGCATCAGCAGACGATGGCAGAAGACATCCTGCGCCACGAACACAATATCATCCGGCAGGAGAAAATCCCTGCCCTGCGCGAAGGCAGAGGCCTTTGCCATCTGCAGCAGTGCCAGTGATCCGCGCGGGCTGACACCAAGCCGGATGGCGCCGTGATTGCGTGTGGCATTCGTCAGTGCAACCACATATTCGTACAGCGTATCGCTGACAAAGACGGCATTGACTTTTTCCCGCATCGCAAGCAGAATATCTGCATCCGCGATTTTACGCACATCCTCCATCGGATTGTGGGCTTCTCTTGCCTTCAGCAATTCGATTTCAGCAGCAGAGCCGGGATAACCGATCGAAAGCCGCACCAAAAAGCGGTCAAGCTGAGACTCCGGCAATCTCTGCGTTCCGACGCAGGTAATGGGATTCTGCGTGGCAATGACGATATGCAGCCGGGGCAGGGTATGGCTCACGCCGTCAATGGTGACTGCACCCTCCTCCATCAGTTCGAGCAAGGCAGACTGTGTCTTGCTGGAGGTACGGTTGATCTCGTCAGCGAGCAGCAGGTTGCAGAATGCTGCACCTTCCCGGAAGGAGAACTGATCGGATTCCTTGTGATACATATTGAAGCCGACAACATCCGTCGGCAGAACATCCGGTGTAAACTGGATACGTTTGCAGGATAGGGACAGCGTTCTGGAAATGGCAAGCGCCAGTGTGGTTTTCCCGACACCGGGCATGTCCTCGAGCAGAATATGCCCTCCCGCCAGAATGGCAAGGATGACTTTATAAATCACTTCGTCCTTTCCGCTGACAGCCTTGCGGATCTCAGCCTGCATAGCGCGAATCACAGGCTGCTTTGGCTCCTCTGCAGCACTTGACTGCAAATGCGCAGCCGGACGAGACGTTGTTTTCTGTGCCATAGCATTCAGAATTCCTTTCTTTGAATAACATTCCTCTCTCTATTGTACCACAGAACAACTGAAAAAGCAAGTGTACTAATGTTCGCTTTCTGGGGAGGAGTGTCGAACTGTGTCGCATATGGCGGATCTTTGTTATGTTCACAATTTGTTAGTTGATTTTTCAGAATTTATATGCTATACTAAACAATATAAATGTATTTTAGACGCAGGAGGGCAATTATGGTTCGGCAGAAAGCCGGAATCACCCCCACACGGATCAATCAGCTGAAATATCTCATGATCATCGGGTATGCTGTGATCGTGTTCGGAGCGATTCTGATCGTTTCGGTTCTTGCCATCCGTAAGACAGATTCTGTTCTGAAGACCAAGGTCAGCTCACTGGCATCTTCTCTGAATTCTCAGGTGAAGCTGAATATGGAGAGCTACCTTTCACGGATGGAAACCATTGGCACACTGGCCTTTGCGGCAGATGAAACCTATACCTATGATGCCACAGACCCGGGTAATGACGAATATGATGCTATCAACACAGAAAAGGCCATTTCTGACACGCTGTACAGTCTGTGTATTATGGAAAATTTCGTTGATTACGGTATTGTATACAGCAACAATCACACAGTAGGCAAGATCTCCAACGGCACGATGACGCTTTACGGAGACCGCATGTATGAGGAATTTTCCAAGCTCGTCACAAGAGAACGCACGCATGACGGCTGGTCAGGCGGCTATGAGGATAATTTCAAGCGGCTGTACTATGTCAAGCGGATCCATGAAAATGCACTGCTTGTGATCTCGTTCTATACCTCAGAGCTTGCCAACGTTTTTGAGAATCCGGACGAATTTGAGGATATGACAGTCCGGCTTACCAACCAGGATTACCATATGCTGTATTCCTCTGGTTTTGATGAGCTGGGCGATCCGCTCCCGCAGGATCTTTCTTCCCGCATTACAGGAAAAACGGCTGCAACGGTACTGGATGACGAGTATCTGCTCACAGTCAGCACGATCTCCAATGCCGGGTGGTATGTGGTTTGTTCGATCCCCACGGAGGTCATTCTCCGTGATACCAAGGAAATGCAGCTTTACATCATCCTGACGGCGATTGCGGCAGCCCTGCTCGCGGCAATGATCGGAGCACTGCTCTCAATTTTGCTGACGCGCCCGGTCGAGGGCATGGTTTCCAAGCTCGATACGGAAGCGCATACGGATCGTCTGACCGGTGTTCTCAATAAACGCAGCTTTGAAGAATATGCAGAGCATACACTCAATACGGCGCTCTCCATTGAAAAGCATGCATTGATCCTGCTGGATGTGGATGATTTCAAGAGTGTCAATGATACGCTCGGCCATGCATACGGAGACAAGGTTCTGGCCGGAATCGGCGAGATTTTACGGAATACCTTCTCTGGTAATGATTACCTCGGCCGCATCGGCGGAGATGAATTCTGTGTACTTCTGAATACAAATCCGGATGATGAGAATTTTGAGGACTACATCCGGAGCAGATGTGAAGCCCTTTGCAAGGCATTTGCCGAGAATTATACCGGCGATGACAACAGCTACAAGGTTTCCGCCAGTATCGGCGCCGCAGTCTTCCACAAATCCGGTGAGGATTTCTCGGCTCTCTACCGTGCTGCGGATGAAGCACTGTATGCATCCAAGAAACGTGGCAAGGATACCTATACGATTGCAGACAGCTCTGCATGAACTGTTTCAAAAACAAAGCGTCCCCGCTGCATGAGCGGGGACGCTGCTTTATTGATGTGATTTTTTGGTATTCCAGGGCTGCAGCATCCTGTGCTTGACAAGATAGGCGCGGTCAGCGAGCTTTGCAAGCGGGAGATCCGACCAGGAATCGGAATAGAAAGCGTCGATATGCGCGTTCGGATAGAGCTTGCGGAAGCGCTTCACCTTTTCCTCGCCCTTGCAGTTTAACCCATGGTATTTTCCGGTTCTGATGTCCACATCCGAAGCAATAAGGCATTCCCAGCCGAGTGTCTTGCACGGGATCTGCAGCAGGAACTCCGGAGAAGCAGAAATCACAACATCTGTGCTTTCTCTCTGAAGCAGATACCACGACATAATATTGCACATATGTGTTTTCCAGAACAGCTCAAGCTCTGCATCCATATTCGGGATCTTCGGAATGAAGGTGTAAAGCTGATTCTTCATTTCCGTCAGTGTCATTTTCCCGAGCTTGCGTTTGACTGCGGCCACGCCGAGTGCAGGGACATCCCTGAGCAGTCCCGGATGACGCCGGAGCAGAAACAGGTAAAAATCCGCGGTGCTGTCGCCGTCATAGATCGTTCCGTCGAAATCAAATACATTCATTCCGCATCCTCCTGTTCCTGGGAAGCATCCACAGGTGCTTTGATGATCTCCACCTGCTCGATACGCTTGCGGTACATTTTTGTTACGCGAACCTGCAGGCCATCCTGTTCAAAATGATCGCCTTCTGCCGGGATCTTTTCAAGAATCTCCATGACCCATCCGGCCACGGTCATCGCTTCATAAGCGCATTCCTGGTCGAGCACTTCAAAGACCTTTTCCACGTTGGCCTTACCGGAAACGACCCATGTATGTTCATCTGTCTGCATGATCTCCCGGACGATCTCATCATGCTCGTCCCAGATTTCTCCGACAAGCTCTTCCAGAATATCCTCAAGGGTGACCAGACCGACGGTGCAGCCGAATTCATCCATGACAATCGCAATGTGCAGCTGCTGTTCCTGCAGCTCCTTGCGCAGATCCGCAATTTTCTTACTCTTCGGAACAAAGCTGACCGGTTTTACGATCTCTTCGATAGAAGTCTTTGTCCGGAATGCGGTATTATAGAAATCCTTCAGATAAATGATGCCTGTGATATTGTCGATCGAGCCCTCATAGACCGGGAGTCTCGAATAGCCGGATTCCGAGAAGATCCTGGCGACCTCTTCCTTCTCCATATCCACCGGAATCGCCTCAATATCAATACGCGGCGTGAAAATATCGCGGACCTCCAGCTCATTGAACTCGATCGCAGAGCGGATCAGCTCCACCTCGTCCGCATCAATTTCGCCGCCCTGTTCCGCTTCGTCCACAATGGTCAGCAGCTCCTGCTCCGTAATGCCGGATTCCCCGGAGGATTTGAAGATCAGAGACAGCAGCTTCTGCCAGGCACCGAAGATCCAGTTGAACGGTGTCAGCAAAACAATGAGAACCTCCAGGATCGGTGCCGAGAACATCGCGATCTTTTCGGCATTTTCCTTGGCAATGGTTTTGGGGGAGATCTCTCCGAAGATCAGCAGTACAACCGTAACAACGATCGTGGAAACGGTTGCCCCCAGATCCTCATTTTGCAGCAGCGCCACAAAGAGCAAAGTTGCCAGAGAGGTACAGGCAATATTGACCAGGTTATTGCCGATCAGGATGGTCGAGAGCATTTCGTCGTAGCGGTCGAGCAGCCGCAGCACGCGGTCTGCCCTTTTGTTTCCGTCATTTTCCGCCTTGCTTTTCAGCCGCAGCCTGGAAACGGCATTGAATGCGGTTTCTGTGGCAGAAAAGAACATGGATAAGATTACGCAAGTTACGATAATGAGGATAGAGGTTGTATATTTCATACCGCCACCTCATTTCCAGGGTAACATAAAAAGGGTAAAGCAATCCTATTGCAATACCCGCAGTTCTGAACCTTATTCTGATAAATGAAAATCATACTATGATACCCCGCATCATCTGAGCCGGAATGTGTCATAAGCTCCTCCTTCTGTAGTTTCCATTTATTATAGCACAAATAGGATGCTTTGTCAAGCGGTTTCAGCGTTATTTCGACAACCCCGGGATCTCTTCACATTTTACACAGTTGAAACAATCTTGAAGGATTTAGTCGTTATGCCACTTGACGAATTCCGAACGTTCTGGTATACTGATGATGGGTCCGGAAAACGGATACTAAAATTTATAATGCTCTACACAAGTGAAGCTGCCCTGCCTGTATTCAGGCAGGGTCACTTGTTTTTTCTTTGTGGCGCGTTGTAAAATGAACGTGCAGCCCTAAGAAAAAAGAATAGCCCACAGCAAAGATCCATGGTATAATAAAAGTGCAAGCAATA